>CANFIC010000207.1 GCA_947446685.1 Burkholderiales bacterium | reverse complement strand
CGGATGTGTTCCGCTATATCGGCTCGATGGGTTGGGCGCCGAAATTGCGCCAACCCGGCAGCCCCGAGGGCATCCTGGCGATGTTGCCGACGTTGAAAAACCTGCAGGTCGAGCCTCGCGGCACAGCCTTCCGTTACCGCTCGCCTGCCACCGATGTGGCCGGCTGGATCGCCGCTCGCACCGCCGGGCAATCAATTTCAAACTGGCTGGAACAGCGTTTGTGGAGCCGCCTGGGCATGGAGCAGGACGCTCGCATGATGCTCGATCCCTCAGCCAATGAGGTGACATTTGCCGGCATGATTGCCGCGCCGCGTGACCTGGCCAGATTGGGCCAATTGCTGCTGCAACGCGGCCGCTGGGGCGATGCCCAGTTGCTGCCTGCAGCCCTGACCGATGAATTGACGCGTGGCGGTGATACGCAGGCCTTCGCGGTCGGTGGCCCGAAGACCCGCTCAGGCTGGTCTTACCGCAGCCAATGGTGGGTCAACCCGGCGGCACCGCGCTCGTTTGCAGCCTTGGGCGCCTATGGGCAGATGCTCTATGTTTTTCCTGACGCCGAGATCGTCGTGGTCAAACTTAGCAGCCACCCAAATCCGATCAGCGCCGTGACCGACCCGTTGCACCAACGCGCTCTTGCCGCCCTGGTCAAACATTTGCAAACCAAACCCCGCTGAGCGGCCAAACTCCATGAAGAAACACCTGACCCTGCTAGTGTTGACCTTGATCGCGCTGGTGCAGTTTTTCGACCGCGCGCTGATGGTCGTGATCCTGGAGCCGTTGAAACAGGAATTCTCACTCAGCGATTCCCAACTCGGTCTGCTCTCGGGTTTTAGCTATGCGGCCGCCTTTGCCTTGGCCGGCATCCCTTTGGGCTGGCTGGCCGACCGCAGCAACCGGCGCAATCTGCTGGCCGGCTTGCTGGGGGTCTGGAGCCTGGCGGTGGCTTTTGCCGGATCGGCCAACAGCTTTGCGGCCCTGGTGGCCACCCGGGTCGGCATCGGCGCGATGGACGCCGGCGGCCAACCCTGCTCGGTCTCGATCATCTCCGACCTCTACTCGCGTGAACGTCGTGCCACTGCGGTCTCAATACTCTATGTCGGCATCCCGCTGGGCATGTTGCTGGGTTTCATGCTCGGCGCGATGGTGGCGGCCGAACATGGTTGGCGCAATGCCTTCTATGTGGCGGCAGCTCCGGGCCTGATCCTGGCCCTGCTGCTGTGGTTGTTGACCGATGAACCGGTTCGCGGTGGCGGCGACGGCCTGGTCGAGCCGGCCGCGCCCAAATTGCGCGATACCCTGAGCTTCATGCGAGGTCAGTCAGCGCTGCTGTATCTGATCGCCGCTTCGGTGCTGGTGACCGCCAGCAGTTCGGCCATGATGTCCTGGATCGGCTCGCTGCTGGTGCGCAGCCATGGCCTGAGTCTGGCCGAGGTCGGCATGATCACCGCCTTGTGCATGGGCGGCTTCGGCGCCATCGGCACGATATTTTTCGGCCTGCTGGCCGATCGTCTGGGCGCCAACGATATGCGTGCCCAGCCCAGGTTGATGGCGCTGGCTGCGGGGCTGATCGCGCTGTTGGGCAGTGCCGTCGCGCTGCTGCCGACCGTCGCTGGCGCCGCGATTGCTCTGGCCCTGTTTGCCGGATGTGTCGCCGGCCTGAACGGACCGACTTATGCCCTCAGCCAGAGCCTCGTGCGGGTGAATATGCGCGCCACCTCGATGGCGATCCTGGTCGTGCTGCTGAACCTGATCGGTGTCGGCCTGGGCCCCACCATCGCCGGGATTCTCAGCGACCTGTTCGCAACCCGTTTCGGTGCCGATTCAGTGCGCTGGGCGATGGTCTGCGTGCTGAGCCTGAACCTGCCCGCAGTCTGGCTCTTCCTGCGCTGCGCCACCACGATCCGCGCAGATCTCGGACGGGCCGGGTTGGCGCATTGAAATTTGCCTGCTGGCGCAGTTGAAAGGAAGGCTGCATTCGTTGACGTGGCGACCCGTCTGCAGAACAAGCGGCGAGCGACTTCGCTCATGTCCGCCGAGCCGGTCTGCGCCCGGCTCTCCCCCTTTACTTCGCTGCGCCGCTCACCGCTTGCTCTGTGCAGGGCGATCGGGTTTGCCCCGAAACGCGGCCTTCATCGCGGTCATCGCTGCAACTGGCAGGATGGGTGTTCTGCGTAGTGAAGTAAAGAAGGAGGCGTCGGCTGCAGGCCGACGGCGGGTGACATGAACGCAGCAGAGCACCCATCTTGCCAAAGCCAAGCCGAAAACAGACGCTCCATGTCTGTTCTAGACTGAAGTTCCAACTGGCAATGGACGAATTTCCCTTTTAAATCAAGCGGTAGCTTGAATTTCGAGGTTGAGTTTCTGTCTACGGCCTGATGCTATCGATAAGCGCGAGAGCGCGTTTTTGGGCGGGCTCAGCGGTGGTCGTGAGCTCGAAGGTGGTGCCGTTATCGTTTGCACCAGGTGTTCGGCAAGTGTTTCGGACCAACGTGGCGAGCGTGGCCATCAATGTGGCGAAACTGTGTGCTGGCGTACCGTCAGGTAGCGCATGAGACGCCGCCTTGACATTGGCTGATTCAGATCTCTGGGCAGGTGCGACTGGGTCTCGGGTCGCCTTGTCTTGCTGCTCCGTGTCGGCGAACATCAACTCGCGCCAAGCCTCGCGCATGTGCCACTCGACGTAGTAAGCCAGCATGCACAGGAAGATGTGGGCGCGAACCCGGTTCTCTGTGCGGTGGTGGATCGGACGTACCTTGAGGTCGATCGTCTTGATGGATCGGAAGGCGCGCTCGACATTGGCCAGCGACTTGTAGTTGCGCACGCAGGTCGGGGCATCCATTTGCTGCTTGGGCACGGAGGTGCGGATGATGTAGAGCCCGTCCAGAGCCGCTTCCCTCTTGATCGCATCCTCGCAGCGCGCCCAATGCAGGCCCGACGCCGTGATGGTCAACTCGAAGTGCTTGGACATTTTGAACTGGTTGATGATCTTGCCCACGCGCAGCCCGATGACGTCAGCGCCAACGAGCTTGCCTGCGTCAACGCGCTCCTTGATCTTGGTCAGGCGAAGCTCGGTCGCGGCGAGTAGGTCTTCGCGCTTGAAGGCGCGCAGCTTGGTCAGGGCTTCGTTGCGACAAGCCACCAGGCGCTCGCCGGGGAAGTCAGGGGATTCGATCTCGAGCAGATTGCGCTCATCGAACAGGCCCATTTGAAGGTGACCCTGCTCGACCAAGGCGCGAATGGAGCCCGTCTTGAGTGCGGTGATCCAGCCGATGCCGTCATCTTCACGCATGGCATCGATGGCCTTTTGAGAGACCATGCCGCGGTCACCCACCATGACCATCTGCTTCACGCCGAAGTCATCGCGGAGTTTATGCACCGCGGGCATGAACGTCTTGCTGTCGGAGGTATTGCCCTCGAAGACGGAGACCGCCACAGGGCAGCCGCGCGGGTCGGTGAGCAGTCCGTAGTTCACTTGCAGTTTGCCGCCCTTGCCGTCGCGGTTGTAGCCGCGCTTGGCCAGCGGGCAGGTGCTGCCCTCGAAATAGCTCGACGAGAGGTCATACAGCACCATGCCGCCGGCGGGTAAGTGGCGAGAAGCCAGCTTCTTTTGGACTCGGTCCTGACGCTCGAGCAGCCAGTCCATAGCGGCGTAGAGATGGTCCTCGCTGGACTGGGAGACGCCGAAGTCTTCCGCGAGGGTAGAGGTGTGCCAAAGCCGGGTGGTGGCGAGCTTGGTATTGGGCGCCGCGATGCGTGCGGCGATCATGGCCAGCACGGCATCGCGCTCGGGGCAGGCTTTGGTGCCAAGGAGAGAGGCGATGTCCAGGCGCTGCATGGCCAGGCTGACAGCTTGAACATGTCCATGGGGCCTTGATGCAGTGATCTCGAAGGCCTTGGCGAGCGGCACGAAGACCTCCCCCTGCAGGGACAGACGAATGATGTCGATCAGCGATTCAGGCAAGTGAGACAGATTGCCCAGGGTCTCGTTCTTGACCTTGCCATCCTCGCGATAGCTGCGCCGCAGCAGGTGCGTGCGATAGACCTGATCCTTGTATTTACGCGTCGTAGTAACGACATGCGCTGCGCCTGTTCGAGAAGCCATATGGAGAATTATTCACAAAATTTATAAATTGTCAAGTATTTTAGTGACTACAAAACAACACCAAAAAAATCCCCAAAAAAGGGGAATTCACGAATGGAGACAAAGACTTGGCGCCAACCGGACCAGGAAAATCCGTTGGAACTTCAGCCTAGCTTGACCCTAGATTTGACGGGCACCGGTTCGATCCATGTCGGACTGGTCGGTGTGCTGAGAGGCGATGTCGACGGCAGCTATGCGGGCGCTGCAAGCGCGCTGGACCTCGACACGGACATCTCGCACGCCAACTACTTCACCCTGCTGCTGGCCGCCCATAAGGAGCTGAGTCCTTCGCAGTTCGGGGTCTATCCCTGAGCCGTTGACCAGGGTTCGACTTCCCCGAATCCAAACCCCGCAATCCGCTGCGCTGCTTGGCGGGCTACGGGGTCGGTTTGTCGCCCGCTTGGACGGCCTGGTGGGCCGAATACCGAGCTCATTCGTACTTGCCAAGCCCCGCAATCCGCTGCGCTGCTTGGCGGGCTACGGGATCGGTTTGTCGCCCGCTTGAACGGCCTGGCGGGCCGAATACCGAGCTCATTCGTACTTGCCAAACCCCGCAATCCGCTGCGTTGCTCGTCGGGCTACGGGTCGGTTTGTAGCCCGCATGGATGGCCCGAAGGGCCGAATGCGGGGATCGTTCGTGCCTGTCAGCCTGGAGCGTTGGCCTTGGTGTTTCATGCGCTATTGCTTTTTAACGCTGACTGCCAAGGCCTGAAGAATCCGTCATCGGCCGGTATTGGTCCGCGTTGGCCGCATAAGGCGGAGGCATAGCGATTCGCCAGGTTGAGCGCCATGGGCAAGGGCTGCCCAGCCAGCGTTGCTGCCAGCAGCATCGCGCTAAAACCATCGCCGGCGCCGACCGTATCGGCCAGTTGGGCGATGGCGATACCGCTGCCGCTGGCGATTTGCTGACCTTGAGAATCAAAGGCGGCATAGCCCTGCTCGCCGCGCGTCACGACCAACAGTTGCAACTCGAAGCGCCGCATCAGCCCTTTAACGCCAACGGGCACATCGCCAGCGTCGAACCAGTCAAGCAGCAGCGCCAGCTCGTCCTGATTGACCTTGACCCAATCGGCCAGATGCAGCGAAGCCTCGGCCAGTTCGGCGCTGCTACTGCCATCGCGCAGATTGAGGTCCAGATAGCGCAAGCGCTGCTGCTCACCGGCCAGCGCGAGCAGGCTGCGCAGACTCGCGCGGGCGATTGGATGACGCTGCGCCAGGCTGCCGAAATAGACAAAGTCCGGTTCATGTTGAATCAGCAAGGCAGGCAGGGCAGCACCGTCCAGGTGATCCCAGGCAGCATCGGCATGGATCTCGAAACGGTGGGAGCCACCCGCTTCGATCACACTGACCCGCCCGGTCGGGTGCTGCTGGTCCAGTTGCAGCCCCTGCTCGCTGAGACCGAAGCGTTTCATGCTGGCTCGCACCAACTGGCCGCCGGCATCGTCAACGCCGATTCGGGTGGCCAGCAAGGCTGGCGCGCCGATTGCCGCCAGGTGGCGAGCCACATTCAACGGTGCGCCACCCGCCACATGCTGGTCGGCGAATTCATCCACCAGGGCTTCGCCCAGCAGCAACACGCCAGCTTGTTTCGATCGCATCAATCGCCTCGCAAGACCTTCTGCTTGAATCCGGCCCGGGCCGTTCGGCAAAGACGCGATTGTGCATTGCCAAAACGAATAAAGGCGACCCGAAGGCCGCCTTTGAATTACCGAGCAGAGGCCCGTCGGGCCTCGCGACTTCAGTCGTGCTTGTAGATGTCGACGTCTTTGGTTTCCTTGACGAACAGCAGACCGACGACCAGAGTCATCGCTGCCACGCCGATCGGATACCACAGGCCGTGATAGATGTTGCCGTTCTGCGCCACCATCGCGAAGGTGATCGAAGGCAGCAGACCACCGAACCAGCCATTGCCGATGTGATAAGGCAGGCTCATCGAGGTGTAGCGGATACGCGTTGGGAACAATTCCACCAGCATCGCAGCGATCGGTCCGTAAACCATCGTGACGTAAATCATCAGGATGAACAGGATGCCGACAACCACAGGCTTGTTGATCTTCTCCGGGTCAGCCTTGGCGGGATAGCCGGCTGCCTTCATCGCGTCAGCAAGCTCTTTCTTGAAGGCCTTGATGCCATTCGCGCTGGCTTCGTCGAACTTGTGACCACCGGCCATAACCGTAGCGTTCAAGCCGTTGATGACAACCTCGCCGACCTTGACCACTGCAATCGAGCCTGCAGCGCCAGGGAGGGTTTCGTAGCTGGCTGATGACAGCGCCAAGGCACGCTTGGCAATATCGCAGCTGCTGGTGAAGTCAACCTCACGGGCAATCGGGCTGCCCTGGAAAGAGCAAGTCGACTGGTCCACCGTCAGCGTCAGCTGAGCCGTAGTCTGAGCCTTGGCCAAGTCGGGATTGGCCGCATTGGTCAATGCCTTGAAGAGCGGGAAATAGGTCACGATGGCGAGCAGCAGACCGGCCATGATGATCGGCTTGCGGCCGATCTTGTCCGACATGGTGCCGAAGACGACAAAGAATGGCGTGCCCAGCAACAAAGCCACAGCCAACAAGATAT
>CANFIC010000206.1 GCA_947446685.1 Burkholderiales bacterium | reverse complement strand
CCCGGGCAAGCTCGACTTCGCGTCTTCGGGCAGCGGCGCTTCGGTGCATTTGTCGGCCGAGGTGTTCAAGCAGATGGCCGGGCTGGACCTGGTGCATATCCCGTACAAGGGCACCGGCAGCCTGTTGCCGGATCTGCTCTCGGGGACGGTCGCGATGAGCTTCCCGAACCTGCCCAGCGCCTTGCCCTTCATCCAGAGCGGCAAGCTCAAAGCCCTGGGCGTGACGACCGCCAAACGCTCGGCCGCCGCGCCACAGATCCCGACTCTGGCCGAGGCTGGCGTGCCCGGCTACGACATGTCAACCTGGTACGGCCTGATCGGCCCGGCCGGCATGCCGCCGGCGATCATCACCCAGCTCAACCATGAACTGAACGCGATCCTGCAAGACCCAGTGATCCGGCAAAAGCTGGTGGCCCAAGGCGTCGACCCGGTCACCGGCAGCCCCGAAGAATTCGGCCAGTTCATCCGCAAGGAAACCCGCTACTGGGCCGAGCTGATCAAGAAGGCGAAGGTGGAGTTGAACTGATTCAGCAATCAGCTCGCCAGATACAAGGCCACGCGATCGGTGGTCCAGGTCGCAATACCACTGCCAAAAAAGTCCGCGTCTTCCGTCCACAGGGGACAAGCCAGCGTCATGGCGCATGCAAGAACCGGCCAGTCATCGGCATCGCGTATGGAAATCCTTTGCAGCGCCTGTGTTTGCAGTCCTGCATAAACGTCCAACTCCAGCGGCCGGACGATTGATTCGATGGCGTCCAGCAATGTCATCGCTGATTCGCTATCCACGCCTCTTTTTTCCAGCAATGCTGGCAGGTACTTCCGCGCGTCAGCGTATGCGACATCGGGGGCGAAAAACCGGACCGTCTCTGCATTGGCAACAATCAGTTCCCTCACCCGCTTGCCCAACACCGCGCGAATCAGGACGTTTGCATCCAGAACTATCGCCTTGTTGCTCATGCCATCACCGACACAGTCTATTTGGCTGTGCTCGCCCGTTTGCGGGCAGTTTTGAACTCGGCGACCACGGCATTGACATCAATGTTCTTGGCTGCAAGCAAGCGATCCAAAGTCTTGCTGGCCTTCTTCAATGACGCAATGTCGGCCTCATCCTGGCCTTGCGTCGGGATGAAATAACCAACGGTCTGCCCATGACGCGTCACTGCGACCGGCGCGTTCGAAGCAATGAACTCGGCCATGCCGGCACGAAATTCACGCATACCTACTTTGGTAGCTTCCATTGATCTTCCCTTGAATTCAAGTCTCTTTTGTGGATCATAGTGTACACAAATTTCAAGGGAACCATTGCGGCTACCCATGCACTTTAAAGGCGGGCAGGTTGGCTTCCGCACGCGAACGCCGAAGCAGCCCCGGAGAATTCGGCCAGTTCATCCGCAAGGAAACGCGCTACTGGGCCGAGCTGATCAAGAAGGCGAAGGTGGAGTTGAACTGAGCTGGAAACGCAGCCAGACCTTACTCCACCGGCTTCTCATTCCGTCCAGCCGTCCAAATCGGTCAGGGTGGCGTCCGTGAATTGCTGCATTTCCATGTCGACCATGTCCGCCTCAGCGGCGATCAGGCATTGGCGCCGACATTCCTTGGCGAAGTCGGGCCGCCGCGTATCAGGTACCCAGATTTGTACCGGGCGAAGCCCCGCCAAACGCCGGGATTCACGGTGCCTTTGAACCTTTGCCTTGATATGCGTATTTGCCATTCGAGAAGCCTTTTTGTACCTGGCTAATAGCTACAAAATGTAGCCGCAAGCCACATTTTCCAGCAGCCACTTCGAGGCTTGTTGTTCGCACCTGAAAAGCCAGGGCAAGGTCTGCAGTGACTGCGATCACATCGGGGCCGCCGAGCCCTTCATCCCTCAGGACGAACGGAAGCTATATTTGCGCCAGCCGAAGTCGATGCCGCTGAAATTTATTTTCAATCGCGCCATCCGTTTGCCCTGCCGCCGGCATCTAAACATCGTGGCTGTGAATGTCGCCCGATGTCCGGGCACATCGATCACGTCCTTTTGAATTCCGGAGTCATTCATGGACCCTCAAGTTATCCACAGTTTGACCGGCTTGCTGGTGCCCTTGTTCGGCATGCTGCTGCCGATCATCATCATTGCCATCGTGATGTACGGGCGCCATGTCAATTCGCGCCAGCGGCATGAACTGATCGGCCGCTTGATCGAGAAAGGTCTGCCGATACCGCCCGAACTGCTGGCGCCGCAAAGCGATTTGCTGCCGGCGAAAAGCTCGCGACCTGGCAAGTTGCTCTGGCCCATGACCATGATTGGTGCCGGCGTCGGTCTGATCATCTTCCTCGTCGTCGAGGGCGGAAACAACTGGGGCATCGGTGCCATTCCCTTGGCTATCGGCCTGGCCCAATTGCTCGCCTGGAAGCTTGAGCGCAAAGCCGACTCTGGTGCAACTGACGACAAGCCATGAAGGCTGCTCAGCGCTGCAGATGACCCCGTCCGTGAACCCGGAGGCAGCTCTATGCGAACTTGCGTCTGCGGGGGACACCAAAGCCTTTGCAGCGCTGGTGCTTTTGCACCAGGGGGCGGTACGCAATCAGTTGCGGCGCTTGGCCCACGGCGACCTGGCACTCGCCGACGATCTGGCGCAGGAAACGTTCATCCAGGCCTGGCAGCATCTGGCCGAGTTCAAAGGCCAGTCGAAGCTGGCGTCCTGGTTGTACCGGATCGCCTACAACCGCTTTTTGATGCACCGGCGCAGCCAGCCGGCCTCGACAGCGGATCAGGCCTTGGTCGACAGCATCGCTGACCCTTCAAGCAACGACGCTCACAGATCGACCCTGCGCCTCGATGTCACCGCTGCCCTGGGGCAGTTGCCGGAAACCGAGCGGATTGCCATGATCCATTGCTATTACCTGGACTTGACGAATGAAGAAGCGGCGCAGGTGCTGGGCCTGCCGCCGGGCACGCTGAAATCACAACTATTGCGGGGCAAAGCGCGCTTGCGCGAGTTGCTCGCTGCCTGGGCACCGACGACATGAACAACGAAGCCGAAAAATCATCCCAGGATGCAGCTGACTGGCTCGATGAATTGCTGCTCGGCGCACGATCGGCGCCGGTGGCTGACGAGGGCTTCACAGCCCGCGTCATGCAGCAGTTGTCGCCGCGGCTGACGCCAGCGCAGTTGCAGGAAGCGGTCGCGCGCAGCGGACGACAAAGCCGGCGCTTTGAACTGTTTACCTGGGTCGGCGCAGTCGTCGGCAGCGCGGTCGCCTTCGGGGCAGGGAACTGGCTCAATGCCGACGAACTGAATGCCGCGATCGCCGCAATGCTTGAGCTCAGGCCGGTCAGCCGCCAGTTTCTAGCCCCATGGTTGGCCACCATCGGCAGCGCGGCCTTGCTGGGCTGGGTGCTGCAGAAGTCCTAGCCTGCCCGCCAGACCGCCTGCTTTTGCATCACCGCCTGGAACCGCGGCGTACTCACCCCATCGGCCAGCCAGCGGCGCAGATGCGGGAGTGACGCCTGCTCGAACCAGGTCGAATCGACGGCGGCGAACTGGCGCACAAAGGGCAGCAGCGACATGTCGGCCAGGCTGCAGCGAACCCCGAGCAGAATTTGCCCGCGCTGCAAACCCGACTCCAGCGGCGCCAACAACAATTCAACCGCCGCATCACGCCATTGCGCCGCACTTGCCTGCGGGTGGCGATCAGCGTATTTGTAGCGGTCGAGCAGGGCCTTGAACGGGCCGTCGTTGCAGTCGATCAGCGCAGCCTGTGCAGCCCGAGGCGCGGCACTCAGCCAGCCTTCGGGATCATGCTGGGCCAGCGCCCAATGCATGATGTCAAGGCTTTGTTCCAGCACCTGGCCATCCGGCAGCAACAGCACCGGCACGCTGGCCTTGGGCGATGCGGCGATCAGCTCGGCCGACTTGTTGCGCAACTCGATTTCACGGATCTCGATGTCAAGCCCCGCCTGGCGCAAAGCCAGTCTGGCGCGGATCGCATAAGGGCAGCGGCGAAACGAGTAAAGGACCGGCCGATTCACGGATCTTGTCAGCGGATCGGCCGGAGTCGCTTCAGTTCGGCGGCGCGGTGTCGATGAAGCTCTGCCGTGCGGCGAGCTTGTCGAAATGGCGTGCCAGGTTCGGCTGCTCGCCGCGCCAGTCGATCGCTGGAAAGCGGAAGTCAAGGTAGCTGACCGCGCAGCCCAGCGATATATCGGCCAGCGAAAAATGACTGCCGGCGCACCAGAGCTTCTCGCCCAGGCTCTGGTTCATCGATTTCAGGCTGGCGCTGACCTTGTCCATCTGGCGATCGATCCAGGCGGCGCTGCGCTGTTCGGCGCTGCGGCCAACCCAGGTCTGTTCGAGCCGCGCCAGGATCGCCGCGTCGAGCAAGCCGTCGCCCAGCGCTTCCCAGACACGCACCTCGGCACGCTCGCGCCCACGCTCAGGGATCAGCTTGCCGACCGGCGACAAGGTATCGACATATTCGACGATGACCCGGGAATCGAACAAGGCGCCGGTGATGGCGTCGCCTCCTTCCATCACCAGACAGGGCACTTTGCCCAAGGGATTCAGGGCAACGATGTCGTCATTCGCCCAGACATCTTCCAGGGCAAATTGGTATTCGAGCTTTTTCTCGGCCATCACGATGCGCACTTTGCGCACATAAGGACTGGTCAGGGATCCGATTAGTTTCATAGCTTTGCGTTGGCCAGGGGCATCCCCGTGGATTCATTCTATCCATGACCAGCGAAGGCCTGATGTTCCTGCACGACAGCGCCCTCTGCCTTGCCTCATTCAGATAATTCCAGCATAATGGAATTATGGAAGAAAAACTCGCCGTCTCAATGCTCGCTGCCTTGGCTCAGGGGATGCGTTTGCGTGTTTTTCGCGCCCTCGTGGGTGCCGGGCCGCTCGGCATGACGCCGGGCAACCTGTCAGCAACGCTGGGCGTGCCGGCATCGACCTTGTCCTTCCACCTGAAGGAGTTGATGCATGCCGGGCTGGTGTCGCAGCAGCGCGATGGCCGCAGCCTGATCTACCGCCCGGCGATCGAGCAGATGAATGCCTTGCTCGCCTACCTCTCCGACCATTGCTGCCAGGGTGAGCCTTGCAGCCCGGTCGAACCAAGCACCTGTATCAACTGTTGAGAACCCCGATGAACGAAAAAATCCGCAATGTGCTGTTTATCTGCACCGGCAATTCGGCACGCTCGATCCTGGCAGAAGGGCTGATGAACAGCCTGGGCGCTGGGCGCTTCAAAGCTTGGTCGGCAGGCAGCAAGCCGGCCGGCCGGGTCAATCCATTCGCGCTGCAGACGCTGGCCAGCCTGGGCATCACCACCGACGGTTACCGCATCAAGAATTGGGATGAATTCGCCCAAGCCGGCGCGCCCGAGATCGACTTCGTCTTCACCGTCTGCGACAACGCTGCCGGCGAGACCTGCCCCTACTGGCCCGGCCAGCCGATGACCGCTCACTGGGGTCTGCCTGACCCGGCTGCCGTCGAAGGCAGCGAGGCTGAAAAATCGCGCGCCTTCTTGGACACCGCGATTGCGCTGAAGCGGCGCATCGAGCTGATGCTCGCCCTGCCCATGTCGACGCTCGACAAGATGGCGATCCAGCAGCAGCTCAAGGCGATCGGAAACAGCTGAGATGACAATTTTCGAGCGCTTCCTGACCCTCTGGGTCTTCCTCTGCATCGTCGTCGGCATCACGCTCGGGCAGTTCTTCCCGGTGCCGTTCCAGGCGATCGGCCGCCTGGAAATTGCCAGCGTCAATCTGCCGGTCGGCTTGCTGATCTGGGTGATGATCGTGCCGATGCTGCTGCGGGTGGACTTCAGCGCCCTGCATCAGGTCAAGCAATATTGGCGCGGCATCGGCGTGACCTTGTTCATCAACTGGGCGGTCAAGCCGTTCTCGATGGCCCTGCTCGGCTGGATCTTCATCCGCCATGTTTTTGCCCCTTATCTGCCCGCCGACCAGGCCGACAGCTATATCGCCGGCTTGATCCTGCTGGCAGCAGCGCCCTGCACCGCGATGGTTTTCGTCTGGAGCCGGCTGACCGGCGGCGAGCCCCTGTTCACCCTGTCACAAGTGGCCTTGAACGACCTGATCATGGTCTTTGCCTTCGCTCCGATCGTGGCGCTGCTGCTGGGGCTCTCGGCGATCGTCGTGCCCTGGGCCACCTTGATCACTTCGGTCATCCTCTACATCGTGATCCCGGTGGCGCTGGCGCAGATCTGGCGCAAGGCGCTGTTGCGCGCCGGCCGGCTCGATGCAATGCTGGCGCGGCTCGGCCCCTGGTCGATCAGCGCGCTGCTGGCCACGCTGGTGCTGCTGTTTGCGTTCCAGGGCAAGGCGATCATCGAGCAGCCGCTGGTGATCGCGATGCTGGCCTTGCCGATCCTGATCCAGGTATTCTTCAATTCGGGTCTGGCTTATTGGCTGAACCGGCGTCTGGGCGAATCGCACCAGGTGGCCTGCCCGTCGGCATTGATCGGCGCGAGCAACTTTTTCGAGCTGGCGGTCGCCGCGGCGATCAGCTTGTTCGGCTTCGAGTCGGGCGCTGCGCTGGCCACCGTGGTCGGCGTGCTGATCGAGGTGCCGGTGATGCTGCTGGTGGTAAAAATCGTCAATTCAAGCAAGGGCTGGTATGAAGCCGGCCTGGAGAAAACTTAAGTGAACAAGACTGAAATGCCCGCCATCACGATCTTCCACAACCCGGCTTGCGGTACTTCGCGCAACACCTTGGCGCTGATCCGCAAT
>CANFIC010000205.1 GCA_947446685.1 Burkholderiales bacterium | reverse complement strand
GCTTGAGGGGTTCAGGCTGCCAGCGCCCCATCCAGTGCTGGTTAGTCGTAGCGACATTCGTCTTGCCGGCGCCGCTCTGCCCATCGTCACATCTCGCACGAGTGGCATCACAAGACTCCGCGGACGCCCCGCTGCGGCGCAGGTGCTCGTTCCAGGATCAATTGAATGTCCGCTGAGTGGACATGGCGGCCAGCCCGGCCGCGAGCGCGCCAAAATCGCCACCGACGAAACAGACAACTCACCGGAGACATCCAGATGATTCGACGCATCCTGATTTCAATCGCAGCGGCATTGCCGGCTTTTTCATTCGCCGCCTTTCCGGAACGGCAGATCACCCTGATGCAGGGTTTTGCCGCCGGAGGCAATGCCGACGTGATTGCGCGCATCGTGGCAGCAGGGCTGGCCAAGGAACTCGGACAGCCTGTGGTGGTGGAAGCCAAATTGGGCGCTGGCGGCAATGTGGCATCAGGCATGGTGGCCAAGGCCACGGCTGACGGCTACACATTGATCTTGCTGACCGGCGGCCATGCAGTGTCCGGCGCGGTCTACAAGAAGCTGCCCTTCGATCCGGTCGAAGACTTCGACTGGTTGTCGGTGGTGAGCAAATTTCCTTTCGTCATTTCAGTCAATTCAGCCAGCAAGTTCAACAATCTGCGTGATGTCATCGCGGTCGCCAAAGCCGCGCCGGATACCGTCTCCTACAGCTCGGTCGGCGTCGGTTCGACGCAGCATTTGTCAGGGGAGTTGTTCCAGGCGATGTCGGGGACCAAGCTGATTCATATTCCCTACAAGGGGGGTTCGGGCCCGATCCAGGATGTGCTGGGCGGCCGCGTCGACCTGATGTTCGATTCGGTCACAGTGACCCGCGCGCAGGTCGAGGGCGGCCGGCTGCGGGCGCTGGGCGTGACCTCCGCGCAACCGGTGCCGTTGCTTCCCGGCGTTGCTCCGGTTGCCGATACGGTGCCAGGTTTTGAAGTTACTTCCTGGACGGGGATCGCGGCTCCGAAAGGCTTGCCGCCAGCCATTGCCCAGCGGTTGCATGCGGCCCTCATCGCCGCCCTGGCCGACCCTGAAACCAGGCAAAGGCTGGAAGCCACCGGTGGCTCGGTCACGCCTTCAGCATCAGGCGCCGAGATGAAAAGCTATGTCGCCAATCAGGTCAGCAAGTGGAAGAAGGTCGTGAATGATTCGGCCATTCCGCAGCAGTGAGCCGATCGTTTGATTTATTGCCTGCCCCAAGGGGCCAAGGGGGTAAGCCTGGCCCGGCCAGCAGAGAAATTGACTAGTCAGGGGTTTTTTGCAGGCGCTGAGATCGCCTTTGCACTGTAAAGACTGCCCGTCGGATGGATGTCTTTGCGCCCGACAAGGGAATCTCAGGCATTCTTCAGCAACTGACGGCGATCACAGTGGCGGGCTTGTATGCTTGCAGGCTGTCGGCCGATCAAGGTTTTGCAACCGGCCCCCGTCTCCAAAGACGAGTCAACAGGCGCTTTGACGCGCTGGAACAATAGCCAAACATGAAAACCAACCATTACGCACCCTTCGCAATTCAAACCCTGCTGTTGTGCATGCTCGGCGCCGGGCCGGCATATGCCGCCGACATCCGCGATACCGCTTGCAAGACCACGGCCGAATGCCTCGCCGAAGCCGACAAGTTGGCCGGCAGGGTTGTCAAGGATGCAACCAGCGCGCGCGGCAAGGCACAGGATCAGTTCTACTGGATGGGCCGTATCAATATGGCCTCAACCGTGATGCTGCTTGAAGAAAAAATCATCCCCGCCGCGCTCGGCAAGCCGATCGCCGAAGGGGTGTTTTATTCGATCCAGCAGGCTGAGCAACCGGGTGGCAAACGCCCGACCGATGTGCTGCAGATCGAGCGCATCATTTCCGAAAAAGCCGGCCCCGAAGCCACCTTGATCCACTCAGGGCGCAGCCGCCAGGACATGCTGGCGACCTACCGCGTTGCCTTGATCCGTACGGCCATGCTCGACACTGCCGATGCCTTGCTGGCGGCAAGGAAAACGCTGCTCGAGTTTGCTGCGCAAAACGTTGATACCTATGTGCCGGCCTATACCAACGGCGTGCAGGCGCAGCCGGTCAGCTATGCCCATTACCTGCTGGCTTTTGCCGACTCCTTTGAGCGCGACAGCCAGCGCATTCGCGAGCTCTATGCGCGCTTGAACCTCAGCCCGATGGGTACCGCCGTGCTGGCCAATTCAAGCTGGCCCTTGAACCGCCCGCGTCTGGCTGAATTGCTGGGCTTTGACGGGCTGGTGGTCAATTCCTACGACGCCGGTCAGGTGATTACCTATGACGTGCCGATCGAAGCGGCCAATATCGTCGGCTCGATCGCCATCCGCATCGGCGCCATGCTCGAAGACATCCATACCCAATATCACCAGAGTCGCCCCTGGATCCTGCTGGACAACAGCCAGACCTATACCAGCAGCGCGATGCCGCAAAAGCAGAACCCCGGCATCATCCAGGGCGCCAGGATCAAGGCCACCGATGTGGTGGCACTGGCTCATTGGGCAACTTTGCGGGCGCATAACGTGACGCCGGGTATGACCGATTACAAAGAAGCGGTGCCTCGTACCTATGTGTCAGCGGTCGAAATGCTCAACCAGTTCAGCACCGTCTTGAAGGGGCTCAAAGTCGACCCGAAGCGCGCGTTGGAAGAACTCAATGGTGATTGGACAACCTCGATGGAGCTGGCTGAAACGCTGCAGCGTTTGCATCAGGTGCCATTCCGGATAGGTCATCATTTCGCCAGCGAAGTGGTGATTGATGCGCGCAAGAACAACTGGCGCCCCGATCAGTTTCCCTATGCCCGGGCAGTCGAGTTGTATGCCGAGGCGATCCGCAAGGATGGAATGAAGGAGACGGTTCTGCCGCTGAGCGAGAAGGTCTTCCGTTCGACCCTGGCGCCTGATGACATGGTGCGTACCCGTGTCGGCATCGGCGGCCCGCAGCCTGCTGAAGTCAAACGCATGCTCGGTCTGGCTCGCGACAGCTTGCGCCAGGACCTGGCTTGGTTGACTATGAAGAATACCAAGTTGGTTGAAGCCGATGCCAAGCTGAACAGCGCGTTCTTGAAGTTGATCGACAAATGAAATGCTGCGGGACAGAGGGCTGAATCAGGGGCCGAAGGGCGTTGCCGCAGCGGCGGGGTAGCCGGCAACAGTTCCGGCGCCGCTCCAGGGCAGGTCGAGACGCGAGTCGAAGTCATTGCCATTGACGATCAAGGTCAGGGCAGGGCCGCTCAGCTTGGTCAATTCAAGCCTGATCGATTCGCCGTTCAGGGTCACGGCCGGCAAGCCAGGGAAGCTGAACTTGGAAATGTGGTTGCCTGAACCGGTACTGGCCGGATCGAGCGTCGCTTCACCGAGCAAGACCTCGGACCCTGCTGCAGATTGACGGTAGATGCGAGCGCGCAAGCTCGTTAGACCTGAAGGTGGCGGTGTCCAGAAGCTGGCTGACCAGACGCCGGCGTCATAGCTGCCGCTCAGGTAGGGGCTGTACCAGCTCAGCGTGTTGTTGGCCAGCGTGAGCAGCGGTTGGTAGCCGCTCAGCTTGCCTGCTGCGACGTTCAGGTGCGGATCGTTGTTCAGGTGGAAGACCGAGGGCAAGCCGGCGGCCGTCCCGACGACAGGGTTGGCGGCCGGGTAGGTCTTGGTGTAATGCCGCAGGTAGTCGATCACATAGGTCTGCGGGAAAACCGTCGACGCATTCGGCCAGCCGCCCCGGTTGCCGCCAACAGCGAGGTTCAGCATCAGGAAGAATGGTTTCTGAAATATGCCCATGTCGGCCGTCAGCACCTTTGTGCCATAGGGAATGCCGTCGATGTACCAGGTGAAGCTTTGCGGCGTCCAGTCGATCGTGTAGGTGTGGAAATCTGCCGAGAGCCTGGTCGCGTTGCGGTAGGCCAAGGAGGGCGCCGGGTTGATGCCGGCAGCGTTCAGGTAATGCAGCGTGCCGTGGGTGGTGAAGTCACCCGAGCCGTCGTTGAGCCCGCCGATCATTTCCATCGCGTCGATTTCGCCGCAAGCGGGCCAGTTGACGCTGCCGCCATAGAGGCCGAATGAATTGCAGGTCTCGCCCAGCAGCCAAAATGCCGGCCACATGCCCTGTGTGCCAGGTAGCTTGGCGCGCATTTCAAAACGGCCATAGGTGAAGGTCTTCTTTCTCGAAGTCTGCAGTCGCGCCGAGGTGTAGGGCGCCCCGCCAACGGCCTCCTTTTTCGCCGTGATGGTCAGGAATCCGTCCTTGACCACGGCGTTCTGTGCCTGGTAATACTGTGATTCGTTGTTGCCCCAACCACTGGCGCCAAGGTCGTAGCTCCAGACCGTCATGTCGAGCGCGTTGCCGTTGAACTCATCACTCCAGTTGAGCACCCAGTCGTTGCTCGCGCTGCGGGTGTCGAAAGCGCGGGCGTAGCTGGTCCCGAGCAGGTTGCTGTTGTTCGCCAGATCAGTGAACTTGCCTGCGCTAACGCTGACCTGGATGGAACCGGCGGCGTTAGCGGTCGGTGTCACCTCGAGCGTGGCCCTGGTGCCGCTGACGATTGTGAAGCTGCCGGCTGTGCCGCCGCTGAGGGCGATGTCGTCAGCGCTGAAGCTGTTGCCGATGTCTTCGCTGAATAGAAAAATCAGCGACACAGGCCCGCTGGCAGTGGCAACGGTCAGGTTGTCGGTGATGGAAACGGTAGGCGCGACCTGGTCGACCGCAACGGAACTGCCAGCGCCGCCGCAAGCAGTCAGCCAAGCGCATAGCAGCAGCGCTATCGACAACCTCGGGTTATGGCCCATCAGTCGAACTCCCTCGTCGATTTCATATGTGTGAAAGCGCTTTCATTGTACTTGCAAGACGCTGACTCATGGCCGCATGTGCCTTATGTCGCGCCGATGTCAAGTGCTGCTGGAGGCCGGTCAATGGGCCAGGGTTAACATCCGCTCGGATCGCGCTCGGCGCCGCCGTCAATGCTTCGATCAGCAGAACAATTCAACCCCTCAGAAAAATCCGCCAGATGCAAGAACCACAAGCCTTGTTGTTCCCCGCGAGTTCGAGGCTTGCTGCCGAAGCAAGTCGCCAGCGACCATTGTTCGACCGATCTGTCCGCCAATTGCTGCTGCTGCTGGGTCTGATCGCCATCGGTGCTGTCAACGCTGAGCCTCTGCGTTTGCTCGGACCGGCTGACCTGGAGCAAGCGGTGCGTCTGCGCGAGCAGGCATTGCAGAGCGACCTGGCTTTTGAGCTGGTCGAATCCTTGGTCACCGAGGTCGGCCCGCGTAGTGCCGGTTCGGCTGGAGATGCCAGCGCTGTGGCCTGGGCGGTCGCCAAGCTCAAAGCGATGGGCTTTCCGGAGGTGCGGGCGGAAGCTGTGCCCTTGCGCGCCTGGCAGCGCGGTGACGCCCACGCACATCTGACTGCACCATTTCCGCAGCCTATCGTGATGACTGCGCTGGGGAACAGCGTCGCTACGCCCAAGGAGGGCATCAACGCCGAGATAGCCTATTACCCCGACTTGGCCGCGCTGAAGGCCGACAGCAGCGGCCGTGCCAATGGAAAAATCGTTTTCATCGACCAAAAAACCGAGCGCAGCCGCAGCGGCTCGGGCTACGGCAAGGCAGTCGCTGCCCGTTCGGAAGGGCCAAGCGAAGCCGCCAAGCGCGGCGCCCTGGCCTTTGCATTGCGTTCGATCGGAACCGACCATGACCGCCTGGCCCATACCGGCGCCACCAGTTACAGCGAAGGCGTCCGCGCCATTCCCGCTGTGGCAGTCTCCAATCCGGATGCCGATCTGATCGCGCGCTTGTCCTTGCAGCCGCGCTACCAGGGAAGACCGGTGAAGATGCACCTGTCGCTGGCAAGCGAAGGCGGCATCGCGGCGACTTCGCACAATGTGATCGCCGAGATCCCCGGCAGTTCATCACCCGAAGAGGTGGTGATGATCGGCGCGCATCTCGACAGTTGGGATCTGGGGCAGGGCGCGATCGACGATGGCGCGGGCGTGGCGATCGTGACCGCGGCTGCCAAGCTTGTGCTCGACAGCGGTATCAAGCCGCGCCGTACCTTGCGCGTGGTGCTGTTTGCCAATGAGGAGAACGGCTTTGACGGCACCAAGGCCTATGCGGCGAAATACCGGAATCAGCGCCATCAGTTTGTCGGCGAGAGCGATTTTGGCGCTGGCCTGGTCTGGCGCTTTCAGAGCCGGGTGCGGGCCGAAGCGCTGCCTGTGGTGGCGCAGATCGCCGCTCAATTGGCTCCTCTGGGCATCGCCGCTGGCGACAATCAAGCCAACCCGGGCCCGGATGCCGGCCATTTGATGCGCCTGCTCGGTTGGCCCGCGCTGGAGTTGAGCCAGGACGGCAGTGATTATTTCGATTGGCACCACACCGCCAACGACACGCTGGACAAGATCGACCCGCTCAAGCTCAGGCAGAACGTGGCCGCCTGGGCGGTCATGGTTTGGCTGGCCGGGCAAAGTCCGGTGGCTTTTGGCTCGATGGATCTGAAATGAAGCCATTGGCCGTCTTGTTGTGACGGCCAATACGGCGGGCTTGGCGGGCTTGGCTGGCCTTTAGCGCCTGCAGCGGGATCAGCTCTTGATGGTGGTTTCCATCACGCTGCGGGTCACCAGCGGGGGCGATTCACCGATGTGAAAAGCCAATTTACGGTCGCGTAGTGCCACGTCGGCGGTGGTCACCCGGTCGAATCTTCGCTGGTGCGATGTCCAGGATTCATCTTCGATCATTTCG
>CANFIC010000204.1 GCA_947446685.1 Burkholderiales bacterium | reverse complement strand
CAACTCAAGCGCTGCTGCTTTCGACCCCAGCGTATTGGCTTCACGTGCCAGTTCCTGGATCAGGAAGTCCAGACGTTTGCCGAGTTCGCCGCCTTTGTGCAGCAACCGGGCGATTTCTTCCAGATGCGCGCGCAGCCGCGCCAGCTCTTCGGCCACGTCGATGCGGATCGAGTAGGCCGCCGCCTCATTGAGTGCGCGCTCGCGCAGGCTTTCCTGAGAGATCGACTGCCCGGCGCCGCTGGCGGCCAAGGCCTCCTGCCAGCGTTCCAGAAAACGCTGCTGCTGGCGCGCCACAACGGCAGGCACCATCGGTTCGGCAGCGGTGGCCAATTCGCGCAAGCGCTGGATCCTTTCGAGCAGCACAGCGGAGAGTTTTTCGCCCTCTCTTTCGCGCGCTTCGAGCAGGCCGCTGAGGCAGGCTCTGGCCGCGTCCAGGGTGGCTTCATCGAGCTTTTCAGCCGGACTGCCTCCGCCTTTGCACCATTGCAAGGCCTCATGCACGGACAGGGGCTGGGCTTTGGGCAACCAGCTCTGCACCTGACCTTCGAGTCGGGACAGGCGGCTCAATTGCTCGGCTTGCGGCTGCGGCCAATTGTTTTCGCTGTCCTTGTGGGTGTTGATGCGCAGTTCGATCTTGCCGCGCTTGAGTTTGGCGCTCAGCAGTTCACGCAGCGCCGGCTCCAAGCTGCGCAATTCGTCGGGCATGCGAAAGCTGATGTCGAGAAAGCGGCTGTTGACCGAGCGCAGCTCGACCGTGACATTCGGGTGGGGCACCTGGTTGGCCTCAATGGGGGCTTGGGCTTGCGAGCTGGCGCTGGCATATCCCGTCATGCTGTAGACTGGCATCGAGCGTCCGGTGTAGAGAACAAGACCACGATTATGTCAAAGCCTGCGCCCTTGCCGCCGGGCACCTGGGTTGGCGACTATCAGATCGTCAGGCGTTTGGCGACCGGCGGCTTCGGCATCGTTTATCTGGCCGAAGATGCTGCGAAAAAGCAGGTCGCCTTGAAGGAATATCTGCCCGCATCGCTGGCGGAACGTGGGCCGGGCGAATTGACGCCACGAGTCGACCCCGACAAGCTCCCGCTTTACCGCCTCGGCCAAAAAAGTTTTTTTGAAGAGGCCCGCGCCTTGGCGCAGATCACTCATCCCGGCGTGGTCTCGGTGCTGAATTTTCTGCGCGAAAACGATACCGTCTACATGGTGATGGACTATCTGCATGGCGATACTTTGCAGGAGTTCATCGTCACTGCGCGCGAGGTCAAGGGCGCCAAGGTGTTGCGCGAGGCGACGATCCGCAGCCTTCTCGAAGAGATCTTGTCCGGCTTGGCCAGCGTGCATGAGCATGGCATGCTGCATCTGGACATCAAACCCGCCAATGTCTTCATTACCGAGGATAACCGGGCCGTGTTGCTGGATTTCGGCGCGGCGCGCGAGGTCTTGAATCAGGAGGCCAATTTTGTCCGGCCGATGTACACCCCGGGCTTTGCTGCACCCGAGATGTACCAGCGCGGCGCCTTGCTGGGCACCTGGACCGATCTCTATGCGCTCGGCGCCTGCATTTATGCCTGCATACAGGGCTATCCGCCCAGCGATGTGCCGCAGCGGCTTGATCGCGACCGCCTGGACCAGAGCCTGTCGCGACTGCGCGAGGTTTACTCTGAAAATCTGCTCCACATCACCCGTTGGTGCATGGCGCTCGACCCCTTGGCAAGGCCGCAGAACGTGGCTGAATTGCAGCAGGCATTGCGCCAGAATCCAGCGCTGAGCGGCGTCAAGTCCTGCCCGCGTTCTGAACTGTCGACCTGACCGCGCTGGCCCAAGCTGGTGGGTGTGGCAACGAGCGCTGCGACAATGCCGGCCTGGCCAGGCGCTGCCGCGCCGCAATCCCATGCAACAAAGGTAATGATGACTGCTGAAACAACAATGCTGCGCGCCTCCGGCCGCGCTGCCAATGCGATGCGACCGGTGACGATCCAGCGCCATTACACCTGTCATGCCGAAGGTTCGGTGCTGGTCTCCTTTGGCGGGACCAAAGTCCTGTGCACCGCATCGGTCGAAGAAAAAGTGCCACCGCACAAGCGCGGCTCGGGTCAGGGTTGGGTGACGGCCGAATATGGCATGTTGCCGCGCGCAACGCACACACGCAGCGACCGCGAAGCCGCGCGCGGCAAGCAGAGCGGCCGCACGCAGGAAATCCAGCGCTTGATCGGCCGCTCGCTGCGCTGTGTCTTTGATCTGGGTTTGCTTGGCGAACGCACGATCGCCCTCGATTGCGATGTGTTGCAGGCCGATGGCGGCACCCGCACTGCAGCGATCACCGGCGCTTTCGTCGCCGCACATGACGCAGTCAGCTGGCTGCTGGCGCAGGGCAAGATCACCCAGTCGCCGATCCGCGGCGCGGTGGCGGCGATTTCGGTCGGCATGCTCGGCGGCGTGCCTCTGCTCGACCTTGAATACACCGAGGACTCGAGCTGCGACACCGACATGAATGTGGTGATGACCGCAGGCGGCGGCTTTGTCGAATTGCAGGGCACAGCCGAAGGCCAGGCCTTCAGCCGCGTTGAAATGAATGCCTTGCTGGATCTGGCTGAAAAAGGCATTGGCGAGCTGTTCACCGCGCAGCGCGAAGCGCTAGGGCTTTGAGCATGGGCTTGCCGACGACGGTCGTGCTGGCCTCCAACAATGCGAAGAAGCTGGCCGAATTGCAAGCCTTGTTTGCGCCGCTCGGCGTCAGCCTGGTGACGCAAGGCTCGCTCGGCATCGTCGAGGCGGAGGAACCTTTCGACAGCTTTGTCGAAAACGCCTTGACCAAGGCGCGCCATGCGGCGGTGCTGAGCGGCCTGCCGGCGCTGGCTGACGATTCCGGTCTGGTGGTTGAAGCCTTGGCCGGCGCGCCGGGCGTGCTGTCGGCGCGCTATGCGACGCTGTTCGGCGAACCCAAGACCGATGCCGACAACAACCGCGTGCTGCTTGAAAAGCTGGCCCTATTCAATGCGCCCGGGCAGCGCGCTGGCCGCTTCGTCTGCGCCCTGGTGGCGGTAAAAAGCGCTGCCGACCCCGAGCCGCTGATCGCGATGGGGCGCTGGCAAGGCCGGATCTTGCCAGCACCGCTGGGTGAGGGCGGCTTTGGCTATGACCCCTTGATGTTCATCGCGGAGATGGGCCGCAGCGTGGCGCAGATGAGTGCCGAAGAGAAGAACCGCTGCAGCCACCGGGCGATCGCTGCAGCGGCGCTGGTGCAGCAGATGCGCGAGGTCTGGCACCTTGGCTGAGCTGCAGCAGATGATGCGCGCCGGAACCCTGAGCCTGGCCGCGCTACCGCCGCTGGCGCTCTATGTGCACCTGCCCTGGTGTCTGCGCAAATGCCCTTACTGCGATTTCAACTCGCACCAGTTGCCCGCAATGGGCAAGGAGTTGCCCTTGGAAACGGCGCGCGCCTATCTTGCGGCGCTGCGAGCGGATCTGGAAGCGGCCTTGCCCTTGATCTGGGGAAGGCCGGTTGTCAGCATCTTCATCGGCGGCGGCACGCCCAGCCTGTTCGCCCCCGAGCAGGTCGGTGAGCTGATCTCGGACCTGCGCGCACGCTTGCCGCTGGCGCCGGGCTGCGAGATCACGCTGGAGGCCAACCCGGGTACGTTTGAGACCGACCGCTTCAGGGGTTTTCGCGCCGCCGGTGTGACTCGGCTATCGATCGGCGTGCAGAGCTTTGATGATGCCAAGCTGCAGGCGCTGGGCCGCGTGCATGACGCTGCACAAGCCAGTGCGGCGATCGCCGAAGCCGCGCAGGCTTTCGAAACCTTCAACATCGACCTGATGTATGCCTTGCCCGGGCAGACGCTGGAACAACTGGACCAGGAGTTAAGTACGGCGCTGGCTTTCAAACCACCGCATCTGTCGGTCTACCACCTGACGATCGAGCCCAATACCCGCTTTGCCAAGGCGCCGCCAGCGAATCTGCCCGACAGCGACCTGGCCAGCGAGATGCTCGACCTGATCACTGCGCGCAGCAGCGAAGTGGGGATGGATCGCTACGAGGTCTCGGCCTATGCCAGCCCCGGCCAGCGCTGCGCGCACAACCTGAACTATTGGCAGTTCGGCGATTACCTTGGTATTGGCGCGGGCGCGCACAGCAAACTGAGTTTCCCGCACCGGGTGCTGCGCCAAGTGCGCTGGCGCGACCCGACGACCTATATGGCCAATGCAGCAGCAGGCCTGGCGGTGTCGAACGAGAACCTGGTGACCCGCAAGGAACTGCCGTTCGAATTCATGCTGAATGCCTTGCGGCTGCGCGAAGGCGTGGCCTTGAGCCAATACCTGGAACGCACTGGCTTGCCGCTGTCGAGCATTGCCGCCCAACTGGCGACCGCCCGCTCGCGAGGCCTGCTGGCGGCAGATCCGCAGCGCCTGACGCCGACGCCGCTGGGCTTTGATTTCCTCAATGATCTGCAGGAAATTTTCCTCTGAGGGTCAGCGCAAGGCCGCCTCAACCGCCGCTGCCATTCAGAAGCACCATCAGTGCGCCGCTGCCGCCGTCGCTTGCCCTGGCTTGGACGAAGACCAGTACTTCCTGCTTTTGCACCAGCCAGCCGCGCACCTTGGCTTTGAGCACCGGTTCGCGGCCGGGTGAGCCATTGCCCTTGCCGTGGACGACACGTACGCAGCGCAGGCCGCGGCGCACGCTGTCCTGAACGAAATTGCCCAGCGCCTCTCGCGCCTGATCGCGGCGCAGGCCATGCAGGTCGATCTGGCCTTGCAGACTCCAATGACCACGCCGGAGTTTGTTGACCACATGGATGCTGATCTGCGGCCGGCGAAAGGACAGGGTTTCGTCAGTTTCGAGCAGCGAGTCGACATCGAAATCGTCCGACATCGTCTGCAGCAAGGCCTGCCGTTCATCAGCGATGCGCTGGCGCGGCTCAATGCTGGTCGGCGCACGTTGATGCAGCACATGCAAGTCGCCGGGCAGCAGGGTTACCGGGCCGACAGCGAGTTCGAACATGCGCCGCTCCTGCTCGATCTGACGGGCTTTGGCGGCTTCGAGTTCGCGCCTGGCCTCGAAGGCGAGGCGCGCTTGCGCCAATTCGCGCTTGAGCAATTTCAGATCCTGCAGGCTGTGCAGCGTCGGCAAAGCGGATTCAGGTCTCATACCAATCCGCGCTCCGCCAAAGAGATGACTTCGCCATCGCCAACCACCAGATGGTCGAGCACGCGGATGTCGACCAGGGCCAGCGCCGCTTTCAGCGCTTGTGTCAGCAACTCGTCCGATCGCGAAGGCTCGGCCACGCCTGAGGGATGGTTGTGGGCCAGGATCACCGCCGCCGCACCGAGATCGAGGCCGCGTTTGACGACCTCGCGTGGATAGACCGAGGTCTGCGTCAAGGTGCCTCGAAACATCTCCTCCATCGCGATCAGGCGGTGCTGAGCATCTAGAAACAGCACGCCGAAGACCTCATGGGGCAAGCCTGCCAGCTTCAATTGCAGGAACTGCTTGACCGCAGCGGGCGAGTCGAACACTGGACGCCTTGCCAGTTCCTGCAACAGCGAGCGCCTGGCGATTTCCAGCACCGCGGAAATTTCTGCCAGCTTGGCCGGCCCGATGCCCTTGACCTTGGCCAGATCGGCCACGCTGGCATGCAGCAGGCCTTGCCAGCCGTCGAATTGCTTGAGCATCGCCTGGGCCAGATGCAGCACTGGCTGACCTTTGACTCCGGTACGCAGCAGCAGCGCCAGCAACTCGGCGTCGGCCAATGCCTGTGGTCCGCGCGCAAGCAGCTTTTCGCGCGGTCGCGCTTCGAGCGGTAACTGATCAAGCGGCATGGTGGGTTGTTGTCTGGACGAGAACTGAAGGCCAAGGGCAGGGCGGTCAATGATGCCGAATGAACGGGCCTTAAAATCCAGCCAGTTTATCGAATATGGCAACCATGAACCTCATCCAAGCCGGATCCTTTTTGACCCTGCATTACCGCCTGGCTGGTCCGGACGGCACCGATTTCATCAACACCTTTGCTGAAAAGCCAGCCACCTTGACGCTCGGCACCGGGCAGCTGGCGCCGGCCATCGAGGCCTATCTGATCGGCCTGGCTGAAGGACAGCACAGTCTGTTCGAGTTGTCCGCTGGCCAGGCTTTTGGGGACCGCAATCCCGAAATGCTGCAGCGCGTTCGCAACAGCCTGCTCGATTCGCTCAGCGACGAGGGCGTTCAATTTGGCGTCGGCGATGTGGTGCAGTTTCCCACTCCCGATGGCAGCGGGTCTTATGCGGGCCTGGTGCGGGAGGTCGGCGATGGCTGGATGCTGTTCGACTTCAACCACCCGCTGGCCGGCCAGCCGGTCAGCTTCGAGGTTCAAGTGATCGGGGTGATGTGATGAGCGCCGGCAAGTTGCTGATCCAGCCGCATGAAGTGGTGCTGGCCGAGCCCCGCGGGTTTTGTGCCGGCGTCGACCGCGCGATCGAGATTGTCGAACGGGCTTTGACGAAGTTTGGCGCACCGATTTATGTGCGTCATGAGATCGTCCATAACACCTATGTGGTCAACGACCTGAAAGCGCGCGGCGCGATCTTTATCGAGGACCTCGCCGAGGTTCCGGCTGGTGCAACGCTGGTGTTCAGCGCCCATGGGGTCAGCCAGGCTGTGCGCAACGAAGCGGCCTTGCGCGGCTTCCATGTCTTTGACGCGACCTGCCCTCTGGTCACCAAAGTGCATGTCGAAGTCGCCAAGCTTCACCGCGAGGGCTATCAGTTCATCATGATCGGCCACAAGGGACACCCTGAAGTCGAGGGCACGATGGGCCAGT
>CANFIC010000203.1 GCA_947446685.1 Burkholderiales bacterium | reverse complement strand
GACAACGTCGTCGTCGCCAGGCTGGACGTCGCCATCGGCACCGCCGTGCCGGCTGAAGGCTTTACCAGCCGCAGCCAGGTTCCCGCTGGCTACAAGATCGCAGCGAGAAAGATCCTCAAGGGCGAGCCGATCCTCAAGTACAGCGTGACTGTCGGCTTTGCCCATGTCGACATCGAACCCGGCACGATGGTGCACAGCCACAACACCGAGTTCAAGGAGTTCGACCGTGACTATGCCCATGCCTCGGCCTTCAAACCGATCGAGCTGCTGCCCGAAGATCAGCGCGCCACCTTCCAGGGTTATGTGCGTGCCAACGGCAGCGTCGGCACGCGCAACTTCATTGGCATTCTGTCGACGGTCAACTGCTCGGCCACCGTGGTCAAGAGGATCGCCGAATGGTTCACGCCCGAGCGGTTGGCCGAGTTTGCGCATGTCGACGGCGTGGTTGCATTCAGCCATTCGATCGGCTGTGGCATGGAAATGACCGGCGAGCCGATGCAGTTGCTGCGGCGCACGATGGCCGGCTACGCGCGACACCCGAACCTGGCGGCGGCGCTGGTGATCGGGCTTGGCTGCGAGCGCAACCAGCTCAAAGGCCTGATGGCCCAAGAAGAACTCGAAGCCAGCCCGACGCTGCACACCTTCATCATGCAGGAGACTGGCGGCACGAGAAAGACGATCGAAGCTGGCATCGCCGCAGTGCGCGCGCTGCTGCCCGCTGCCAATCAGTTCCGGCGCCAGACCGTCAGCGCCAGCCATCTGATGGTCGGCTTGCAATGTGGCGGCTCGGACGGCTTCTCGTCGATCACCGCGAATCCGGCGCTCGGCGCTGCGGTCGACATCCTGGCGCGCCATGGCGGCACTGGCATCCTGTCGGAGACGCCCGAAATCTACGGTGTCGAGCACACGCTGACCCGGCGCGCGGCGAGCGTTGCGGTCGGTGAAAAACTGATCGAGCGGATCCGCTGGTGGAAGGACGAATATTCAGTCGGCCGCGATGTGCAGATCAACGGCCAGGTCAGCCCCGGCAACCAGATCGGCGGCCTGGCCAATATCTTCGAGAAGTCGCTCGGCTCGTCGATGAAGGGCGGCACCGGTCCCTTGATGGCGGTTTATCACTATGCCGAACCGGTCAAGCAGGCCGGCTTCGTTTTCATGGATACGCCCGGTTTCGACCCGGTCTCTGCAACCGGGCAGATTGCCGGCGGTGCCAACCTGATCGCCTTCACGACCGGCCGCGGCTCGATGTTCGGCTCCAAGCCCGCACCCTGCATCAAGCTCGCCACCAACAGCCCGATGTTTCACCGGCTCGAGGAAGACATGGACATCAACTGCGGCGAAATCCTCGACGGCACCGCTTCGATGCAGGAAATGGGCCAGCGCATCTTCGAGTTGTTCTTGCGCACCGCCTCGGGCGAAGCCAGCAAGAGCGAACTGCTCGGCCTCGGCGACCATGAGTTCGTGCCCTGGCAGATCGGCATCATGAGCTGACGCCGGGCCGGCGCAGGGACTCAAGCCAGCAAAGCCGTCAGCTTGCCCCCGTAATTGGCTTCGATCTGGCCGCGGTACAGCTCGACCAGATGCTGGATTTCATCAGCACGGGGTAGTTCGCCTGGCTTGTTGCTCTGCGAGCGCTTCCAGCGGATATGGGCCAGGTTATTGGCAAAGCTGTGGATCAGTTCGGGGTATTCGATCAGCAGAGTCTGCAAGGCGAACTGGTTGAACTCATAGAGCAGGGTGTCCGCCTGGGTATGGACCGACGCGCCTTGCGGCAGAAAACCGAACAGGCTGCGGCGGCCGAAAAACTCGGTGGCGATGAAATTCTCTTCGAGCAGTTTGTCTTCCTGATCGGTCGTTGAGCTCTTGACGATGCCTTCGGCCACGATGAAGAGTGAGTTGCGGCTTTCCCCGAATTGCACCACCCTGGCACCGGTCGGATAGCGCCTTGCGATCAGCAACTCGCTGATGCGCATGCAGACCTCCCTGGGGAAATCTCGCAAGACCTGCACCTGCTGGAGCAGGTAGAACAAGTCGGACGAGCGGTTCGAGATCTTGCTGCGTATCACCCCCTCGACCGAGCCGCGTTTGGGCATCGCGACCATGATGTCGGCCTTGCGCATCGACTCGAGGATGTTCTTGATCACCGCATGCTCGGATCTCTTGGCGTCGCCGCTGTTGGCGATGAAGAAAATGACCTCGTACTGCACGCCATCAGGCAGCATCCTGGTGGCAAAAACCGCTGGCGGTTTGGCATGGGTGACGCCGCTGGCACCCAGCGCGCCGGCATAGAGGATACGCTCGACGCTTTCGACCGACACGTCGTAATCGATCAGCAGCTCCACCGACCGCTTTGAAATCGACTCTGGCTTGTTCAGATTCTGGATGACCTGCTTCAGCAGGCTGATATTCGGGATGATGGTGGTGCGATCGGCCGATGCCAGAATGGTGTTGCGCCAGGTGATCTGGTCGACGGTGCCCTGCTTGTCACCGACCTTGATGATGTCGCCGACGCGGTAGCTTTTCTCCAGGTTCAGGGTGATCCCGGCGAACAAGGCGACGGCAAAATCCTTCAGAGCAAAGCCGAGCAAGCAAGCCGAGCCTGCCAGGGTGGCGATCAGCGCGGAGATGTTGCGGTCAAAAACCAGCGACAAGATGGCGCAGATGCCGAAAAAAATCACGAAGCCTGTACTGATGCCACCGATCAAGGCCGGCACCTTGGTATTCAGGCTGCGCTCGATATAGCCGTGAATCAACTCCTGCTTGATCAGGCGGGCGGCCAGCAAGGTCAGAACGAAGGAGCAACTGCCGATGATGTATTGATAGACCAGGGCTTCTGACGCACCGCTCACATAGGCGATCGGGACGATGAAACCTTCAGTCAGCCGACTGAAAACGAACAGTACGATGGCCAGCGCCACCAGACCCTTGTAGCTTTGTTTCAATTTGATCTCCTCAGATGCCGGCGGATCACTGCTGATTGGCCGGCAGGCGCAGGACAAAGCCCGGCGCATCGCTGCCGCCGACATCCAGACTGCCGCCAAAGTTCTCGAGGATCAGTTTCGCGAGTACCACCCCGACCAGGCTCTTGTAGTTTCCGACCGAACCCGAGCCATGCTCGATCTGCGCCAGGAACTGCCGCGACTCGTCGAGCAAGGCTTTGCTCGGTGCGCTCGTTCTCGCGAAAGCCGAGCCTGTCAATGTCAGCAGCAGCCATTGGTCGTCGTCCTGGCTGGCGGTAAAAATCACCTCGCCCTGACCCGATTGCTGCGCCGCATAGGCCACCAGGTTGCTCAAGGCGCGCACCATCAGGTCGTTGTCGCCGCGGGTGCTGGGCAGATTCCCGCTGATCTGCGCGATGACCTTGAACTGGGGGAAGCGTTGATGCAGGGCGCTGTCCTTGCCGACCTGATCAACAATCTCCGGGATCGACAGGATGGTCGACGCATCGGCAACCAGGTTCTGCCGGAAGATCTCGATTTTTTCGTAATCGCTGACCAGACAACGCAATTGCTCGGCCTCGTTCAGCGCGAAGGACAAAGGCTTGCCTGCCGGATTGCCGCCATCGATCTCGCGGGCAACTGTTTTCAGCTGTCCGGTGATGGCGAGCAGCGGTTCGCTGATCGCCGACATCAGATTGGAAAAGAAGCGTCGCTTGATGTTCTCGATCTCCTTGACCTTGTCAATCGCAGCATTGCCGAGTTCAATCTGCTTTTCCATCCTCTTGCGGTCGGCGCCGGCGGAGCCCAGCAGTCCGGATTTCACCGCATCGAGCATCACATAGATGAGCACGAAGGCCAGTGAAAGAACCACGAAAGCCACTGCAAACTGGATCATCGAGGCGATGTAAGCGGCTTCAAAGCGTATTGTCAGGTCGTCGGTGACCGCCACGGTGATCGTCGGAACGCCTTGGAAATTCGGGATCTTGATGGTGTGCAGAAAGATTTTCTTGTCACCAGAGTCGGTGATGATGAATTCCTTGGCGCGCGGGTCGAAGTCAGCATCGCGGATCAAGGTCTGGGTATTCGAGTCGGAATAATCAAAGTAGATGTCATCCTTTTTTGCGATGTCGGTCTTGTCGTTGTTCGGACGTTCGGCGTCCTGCCAGGTGTCTTTTTGCAGGCTCATCGCCCAATTCAATTTGGAGGCGGCAGCGGCCCGCTCCAGCGGGATATGGAAGCTGCTGGAGAATTCAATCACCCCGTAGAATTTTCTTTCGTGAAAAACCGGCACGATCGCGCGGATGCCGACGATGCCACCGGTGCCGGTCTCTACCGCCATCAAGCGCTCCTGGCGCAGGATCGAAGAGACAACGGTCTTGCGGACCTTGGACATGTCCTGCTGTGCCATTTCCGCATGGTGGGCGCGATAGAACAGGATCGCCGGCGCCGTGTAGAAACTGATCTGCTCGACATCATGTTTCTTGTGGATTGATTCAAAGAAATCGTCGATTTCGTCGCCGAGACGCTTGCGATCGCCTTTCTCGAAGGGCTCGGTGATACGGTCGCTCTGCAGCAGCACATCGGCAGCCAAGCCCATCGCCCGGTAGCGCCCCTTGATCAGTTCCTCGAAGATCACTTCGAATTTGTGGAAGCGAGTTTCCGACAACTCGACGATATGGTCGGTCTTGGTCTTGTAGGAAGATATTCCGATGAAGGCCGAGACGATCAATGCCAACAAGATCAAGACGGCGATGATCCAGGGTTTTGCCGTAATTTTCATGATTCAAACAAGCTCGGTGGGGGTCTTTGGGTGGCCGGCGGGCCGCTGCAAGCGCAGGTCGCCCGGCCGGGCTTCAATGCGCAGCGCCACCGGCGGGCGGATGCATGATCCGGTCGGCCACGGCGATGGCCATGGCTGAAAGCAGGAAAGCGATGTGGATGATGGTCTGCCACATCAGCACCTTGTCGGTGTAATTGGCGGCATTGATGAAGGTCTTGAGCAGATGGATCGAACTGATGCCGATGATGGCGGTGGCCAGTTTGACCTTCAGCACCGAAGCATTGACCTGGTCCAGCCATTCCGGCTGGTCGGGGTGGCCCTTCAGATGCAACCGCGAGACGAAGGTCTCGTAGCCGCCGACGATCACCATGATCAGCAGGTTGCTGATCATCACGACGTCGATCAGCGCCAGCACCACCAACATGATGATGGTTTCATTGAGGCCGCTGATCGGCTCGTAGCCGATGACTGTCTTGCCGTCGACCCCGCCGAGGATTGCGGCGGCCTGATAGCCAGTGCTCTTGACCAGGGTAATCAGGGCTTCATTGTTGCCGAAAGCCGCTTCGACCAGGTGTAGCAGTTCGAGCCAGAACTGGTACACATAAACAGCCTGAGCCAGGATCAAACCGAGGTAAAGCGGTAACTGCAACCAGCGTGCGCCGAAGATCAGCCTGGGCAAAAATGCCAGTCGAACTGCGCGATCGTCTGTTACCTGTGTCATTTTGTGCGTCTTAAATTATTTAACTGATTTCACTTTAAGCGAGAACATCAGAAAAAACGCACAAAAACCCATGAAAACGGTCAATTAAAGTAAGTGCTACGCAGTTTGAAGGTGAAGGAGCTTCGGACGCTATCCCGGATGAGCTGTTCGGATGTTCGGCGGACTTCAGTGAATAAACAGGTTTAACTAAGTTTGCCAAGTAATGTGTCTTATTCGAGACAAAATTTCTCTGTCAGTAGAGTCCGAACTAGCGCGGCAACGCCTTTTTTCTGCTTGTCCGGGTGTTTCGTGATCAAATTTGAGTTGCATTGTTCAGGCTGACTTGCCAAGTGAGGGTCGGATTCCGGCTGGTCGCGAAAACTGTCAATCTGAACTCAACCGTTTTAATCAGGAAAAAAAATGAAATTGATTCTTGCCGCTGTAGCCATTGGTTTGACCGTAGGTGCAATGCCGGTGATGGCTGAGGGGGAGCATGGCGCTGCCTTGTCATACAACCTCAGCGTGGCGAGTGAATATCGCTATCGGGGCATTTCGCAGACTCACACCAGGCCGGCCCTGCAAGGCGGGGCAGACTATGAATTCGGCCATGGCTTTTATGTCGGCGCCTGGGCTTCGTCGATCAATTGGGTCAAGGAGGCCGGCGGTGGCAGCAATGTCGAGATCGACCTGTTTGGCGGCTACAAGAAGGAAATCGCCAAGGATCTGTTACTCGACGTCGGTCTGCTCAGCTATGTCTACCCCAGCAATGGCCTGAAGCCGAGCGCCAATACGTTCGAGTTTTACGGCGCGCTGACCTTCGGGCCCTTGACTGCCAAATATTCGCAGACCACCGGGAATGTCTTCGGCTTTGAAAACAGCAAGTCCAGCGGCTATACCGAGCTGTCAGCCAGCTTCGATCTCGGTGGCGGCTATAGCCTGGTGCCGCATATCGGTCACCAGAGTGTGAAGAACAACAGCAAATTCGATTACACCGATTACTCGATCGGTCTTACCAAGGAGCACAACGGCCTGCTCTTGAGTGGCGCGATCATCGGCGCCGATACCAATGCCTATCTCGGCACGGGCAACAAGAATCTGGCCAAGAGCTCGCTGGTGCTGTCGGTCAAGAAGACTTTCTGAAGCTTCGGATGAAACGCCGCGCGCCTTGAACAGCGCGAGGTTTCAGGCAGGCGGCTCCCCCGCTGCGCAAAGGCTCAATGGCCTGTCATCTGATTGATGGCTCGCCATTGGGTCTTTTTCATGTTGCGTCCGACCCGGATCTGCGACGCAGGAAGAAGGCCCCGCCGGATGCAGGCGATGGAGCCGCCTGCTCCTTCTGAGCGGCCGCCCGGTGCTCCCCGAACGGTCGACAGTTCTGCTGAATGGCTCCGGCTCCAG
>CANFIC010000202.1 GCA_947446685.1 Burkholderiales bacterium | reverse complement strand
TGTCGAAGGCTTCATAGAACCCGGGCTGATTCGCCAGCGTACCGCGCACGCGGAATTCGCCTGCCGAATGAGGGTCGGTCTTGATCTGCAGGATCGCGGCGTCTTCGCGCTGCAAGCTGCGGTACTTGATGCCGAAACCGATGTACAGACGCTGTTCACCGCTGAGTCCGTCGAGCACCGGCGACGGCTTGCCGCCGAGTGACCGGCGGTAAGCCTTGTAGGCAATGGCCACGCCTGAGTTATCACCGATGTTCTCACCCAGCGTCAGCCGGCCGTTGATGAAATAACCCGGCACCGGGCTGAAGGCCGAATATTGCTCGACCAGCCCACCGGCGCGCAGCATGAATTTTTTGCGGTCTTCGCTGCTCCACCAGTTACGCAGATTGCCCAGACCATCGTACTGGCTGCCCTGGTCATCGAAGCCATGGCTGATCTCATGGCCGATGCTGGTGCCGACCGCGCCGAAGTTCACTGCGTCCTCGGCCCTCACATTGAAGAACGGTGGCTGCAGCAGCGCCGCCGGGAAAGTGATCGCATTTTTCAGCGGGCTGTACTGGGCATTGACGGTCTGCGGCGTCATCGACCATTCGCCGCGGTCGACCGGCTGGCCGAGTTTGTCCAGGCTTCGTTGGTCCGAAAAATTGCGCATTGCTCGCACATTGGCCACCAGATCGTCCGGCCGGGTCTGCAAGGCCGAATAGTCGCGCCATTTGTCGGGGTAGCCGATATTGGGTCGAAACATCCCGAGTTTGGCCAACGCTTCCTGTTTGGTCTGATCGCCCATCCAGTCGAGCGCGCTGATACCTTCCCGGAAGGTGGCCAGAAAGCTGTCGACCATCGCCTGGACCCGGGCTTTGTTCGCTGGCGGAAAAAATCTGGCGACATAGAGCTTGCCGACCGCTTCACCCATCGCCGCATCAACGAAACGCTGCGCCCGCTGCCACTGCGGTTCTTGCTCGAGCACGCCGCTCAGGACCTTGCCGCTAAAGGCAAATCGCTCATCGACAAAGTCGCGCGACAAATATTGCGCATAGCTGCTCAGCAGATGCCAGCTGAAATAGCTTTTCCAATGTTCCAGCGGCTGGTTCTGGATGACGCCGGCCAGGCCTGCGAAGTAGCTCGGCTGGCGCACGATCAACGCATCGGCCTTGCCGGCGAACCCGCCCGCCGCCAGATAACGGCGCCAGTCGAAACCTGGCGCGAGCTCACCGAGTTGGTCGAAGCTGTAAAGGTTATAGGTTCGGGTCGCTTCGCGGTTTTCGACCCTCGTCCACTGCACTTTGGCCAGTTCGGTCTCCAGGGCCAGGATCTGTGTCGCGTGAATCGCCGCAGCCGTGTCGCCGCTGAGGGCCAGCATTTTTTCGACATGCCGGGCGTAGGCCAGCCTTGCGGCTTTCAATTTTGCATCGTCATCCTTGAGGTAATAGTCCCGGTCGGGCAGCCCCAGGCCGCTCTGCGATGCATAGACCGCGTGGCGGGTCGCGTCCTTGGCGTCCTGGTAGACCGACAGCGAGAAGGGCGTGCCGACCCCGCTGCGGCTGAGGTAGGCCATCAAGTCCGGCAAGTCCTTTTTGTCTTGCAGGGCGGCGATCCGGGCCAGATCAGCCTGCAGCGGCTTGAGCCCCTGCGCATCACGCGCCTTGCTGTCGACAAAGCTCAGATAAAGGTCAGCGATCTTGCGCGTCTCGCTGCCGGCCTCGCCGGGCTGCTTCAGCGTTTCGTCGAGGATGCTGCGCACCTGTTCCTGGGCGCTTGCGCGCAACTGGTCATAAGTGCCCCAGCGCGCCTTGCTCGCGGGGATCTGCGTGGCCCGCATCCACTTGCCATTGATATGGCCGTAAAAGTCAACCTGGGCCGGCACGGCCGGATCGAACGCGCTGACGTCGATGCCCGAGCCCAGCGGCATGACGGGCTGTGCAAAGGCGGGCAGGGCGATTGCCAGGCAGGCTGCGATCATGAATGGTTTCAAGCGGGACTTCCTTCGGTTCGTTATCAAGGACTTGTGTAAAAACTTCCAGAATTCCCCGTTCGCCCTGAGCTCGTCGAAGGGCCAGGCTGAGCCGCGCTGAGTCCTTGCTTCGAAAGGGAAAAAGCGGAATCCAGGTTTGCCCAAGTACTGTTTTTCATAGGCGCTGGCGATCTCGGTCATGGGGTACGGTCCTGGCCCGCGAGGGGCACGGAAATAAAGCTCTCTTGGGCAAGGGCGTGAATCACCCCACGCATTAGGTAGCTGTTGTCAAAACCCAAGGTGTATTGCCGTGCGTTGGGCGCGATGGGGTGCAGCATCTTGCGCTCCACCAGTTTCCTGATCTGGTAAGTGCGTTGTGCTGCGGTCATGCCCGGCATGGCCGCACTCAGATCTGCCGCCTTGGCAATGCCGGACTTCACCGAGGCAAGCAACACCGCCTCTTCTTGGGCCGTAATCAAGGCCCGGCTGCGCGCAAAGGCAAGCGCAGGGACAAGAATCTTGCTTTTCAGGTACTCGTATTGGGTGAGCTGGTCCACCTTGTTCAGCTCCAGCAACACGCCCAGCAATACGTACAGGCACCACTGCTCCAGCCCGGTGGGGGTGCCTGCATCGGCGCAGGCCAGCATGGCGTAGTACCGGTCACGGTCGCTGCAAAACACCGCCGTGGGGTTCAGCACCCGACCACCGGCCTTGACGTTAAAGCCGTACTTGATCATCAGCGCATAGGTCAGCAATGGCACCACCCGCCCGTTGCCGTTGCCAAAGGGGTGAATCCAGCCAAAGCGGTGGTGCGCCAGCGCGACCTTGATCAGGTCGTACTTGGGTGCGTCCGCCCGGTTGATGAAAGCCACCAGCTCCTGCATGTAATCGCCCACCAGCACACCCTCGGGCGGCAAATGCTCCGACTGGGCAATTTGCACCTGCCCCACACGGTAAGCGCCGGGGGTGGCATCGCCCTCGCGTACCAGTTTGCGCACGGCCAGGGCGTGTAGCTCGCGAATGAAGTGCTCCGATACCTCCGCACCTGGCAGCATGACCGACTCAACATAGGCCATGGCCTGTTCAATGTTGGCAATTTCAGCAAGAGGGTCGCCCGCCGTGGCGTTGCCTTCCAGCGAGCTCTCCACATAGTCGGCCAAAGTGGTGTGGTTGCCCTCGATTCGGGCCGAGCCCAGGCTCTCCAGCATGTGGAAAACCCGCTTCAGCTGATAAAACACCGGCGCCGGTGTGGTGCCCGCCAGCTTGAGGCGGCGCAAGTGCTCCAGCTCGTGCAGAACGTCGACAAGCGGGGAGTCAAACGCAGGGTTGAGCAGCGCCAAGTCGAAGTGCTTAAAAGCAGCCATGGGTCACGTCATCTTTACTCAAAGCTAAATAACATGTTGACTTTATAAGAAAAAGTCAATTAAAAACAAATGCTTAGTGCCATGGAGTAAAAATATTATCTTGAATATTCCGGTGGCAACTTCTCTAACAGCAAGGCTCCATAAGTCAAATCCTGCCGGTCAGCAGCTCTTGCAACATCATCGCTTGCTTGAAGGCACGGGTCTTGTCGCGGCGGGCTTCGAGCGCAGCGCTATTGTCCCGGCTGCTCATCTGAGAACCTCCCAGTGGCAACCCTTTGCGGGCCATATATTTCAACCGGCCTTCCTTGACCAGCTTGGCTGCGGCCAGCTCGACCGCACGCAAGGTCTTGCCAATCTCGGCAGCGACCTCGGCCAGCATCATGGCCGGCGTGGCGGCCAACAGGCTCAGAATCGCCGCCGGCGTTTTCACCGAAGTTTTCACCGAAGTTCCGTCGCCTTCGGTCAGCGCCGGGAATGTAAATTCGACCCAAAACCCAGTGCTGTCGCAATCGAATCGCGGTGCCGGGCAAGCAGCGGCCAGGCAGGTGTTGCGGATCAGGTCGATGCCTCGGCCCCAGGATTCGATCTTGCCGGCCAGGAACAAGGCCCTGGCAATGTCCGGGTTGGCCGGCTGCGATGGATGCTTGGCCATCAAGCGCGCCAGCGACCCCTCGGGCGGCAACTGACCCGCATTCCTCCACTCGACGCTCTGTTGCTCGTTCATTTAAGGATGCTCTGCATAACTCAACGCGAGCTGGTGCAGCGCGGATCGGGATGGGATGCAAGGCGCATTTTGCGGCCAATCGCGCGTGCTATTGGCAAGAAATGCAACGCCGCAGACCGCCCGAGGCCGCGGTGGCACAAGCCGTGAGGGGTTATGCAGAGCATCCTTAAGTCTCGTCTTGCCGGTGAGCAGTTCTTGCATCATGGCTTGGCCCGCAGGTGTCAGACGGTAGCGTTGCAGGCCGCCGCGCCACCGCAATGAACTAGTTGCCTGCGGCGTCATCGAGCAGCTCGATCTGCGGCCATTCCCGCAACGCGCGTGGAATGCCGCTGCCCAGGCCGCGATAGGGCAGGAACTGGGCGGCATGTTCCGTCAGCGTTGGATTGCGGCGGCCGGTGCGGCCCTGCCGGATAGCTTCTACGCTCAGGCTGTCGGGCTGGATTCTGACCCGCGCCAGGAAATTCCATCCGCCGGCCCGGGTGGCTAGCAGCAAATAAGCATCTGCGGGTCTGATGACCTTGCTGCTGGAAGCTGGTGCCGTCCAACAGTCCGCAGCGGCTGGTGAAGCCTGGGGAACGCGGCGCTTGTTCGCCCTCTCTGCCAACCCGCAGCAAATTGCCGCTTCCTGCTCCCTGAGGTAGCTGGTCTCTGATTCCTTGGTCAAAGCCGCGAGGAGCATCGAATTAGCCCTTCTGATCTGCGATTTGAATTGCGAAGAGCTGCTTGACACTTGCATTCAGCACTTCAATCCGCAGCCGCCGATTGAAGCGGCCGGGTAGGAAATTCACGGCATCTTTGGCTCTGACTTCGTCGGAGAGCCCACATGGGCAGAGATGTCCAGCGAGATTGAGCGGCGACTCGGCAAGGGTGAACCCCTGTGGCGCACAACATGGGTTTCGATGGCCCGTTCATCGCGGGTGGGCTGCTGCGCGTTGGCGGAGAAGTACCTGACCTGCCTGGCTTGTGCACGATGCAGGGCATGCTTTGAGCTTGAATTTGACTCTGACCGAGCGCACGGCGCAGGGTATGACGCCGACAAGACAGCCGAGTGCTTTTTCGGGGGCTGTGAGCGCGGCTTTTCGCATTGCCTGGTTGACGCCAATTGCAGCGATGACAGATGAGAGGAAAGCGGCATGAATGACCGAAGAGAGAGCTATACCGAAGATGAAGTTATTGCGCTTCACTGGGACGTTTGGAGTGAGCGGGTGATTCGTCGAATTGGTCAAGAAGATTTCGACATTCGCGCCACCATTCAGGAATGCCTGCAAGACTTTTATGCCGAGCTAGCCGCATGAGCAGAGCGTCTGCAAGGCGTCCGGGACATGGGTACTTGCTCGCATGGGATAGCGTATTCAGACTCTCGAAATGCAATGATGCAACTGCCACTTTAAGCTTTGCATCAGAGCCAAAAATCCTTGCGCGAAGCACAGACACCATCGTGGCTGGTATCGAGGATAGGTCAACGCTAGCTGTTAAATCGAATATTAGATTGGCATTATGAATAGCAATGTGCCGTTTCCTAATCTCCGATGCGGCCATTTTTTGGCCTCCGCTTGCTTTGATGTTTTTCTTTGATGTGAAATAGCATCAAACTTTATGCGGAGACTTCTGTATGCGCACCACCGTCACGATCGACGATGCACTGTTTGAAAAAGCCCTGGAATTGGCCGACCCCAATATGGACAAGGCGGATATTTTCCGAGAAGCCATCAAGACCTTCGTGCGTGTGCAAGCAGGCAAACGCATAGCTGCCCTGGGCGGCACGATGCCAGATATGCTGGATGTGCCGCGTCGGCGTGGGGAGCCGGCGCCGCAATGAGCGGGCTGATTGACGCCTCGGTGTGGGCGGACCATTTTCGCAACGGCAATGAGGTACTGGTGGATCTGATCGAACTGGACCTCGCACTCACTCATCCGATGGGCATCGTCGAAATTGCCTGCGGAACGCTACTAGCGCCGCGCATCCGGACGCTGTCTTGCCGAAATGGCTGAACGTTTTGGCGTAGCTCATCGGCCGGCGTTGCATTAGTTCCGCGACGAAATCAAAGTCGGCTCGCCCCTGGCTCAATACGCAGTTGTCCGCAGCGGCTGGTGAAACCTGGGGAACGCCTAGCGCTTGCAAGCGCTCACCGCCAACCCCGGCCAACAGTCCGCAGCGGACTGTTGGCGCCTGGGGAAATGGACCCGACAGGAATCACATAGCTGGCTGTAGCCCACCAAAAAAATGCTGGATTCTTTGAATAGACCAATGAATTTACCCCAGACAAACAAGAGTGCTGGCGCCTTCGCCTAAGCGTTTTTTCCGGTGGGCAGGCATCGGTTTCTAGAGTGCAAGTCACAGGCTTTTGCATCTCTCCCATCGCCACTCGCCGATGGCAGCACTGCTGGCAACACCGCCAGGACAACATCAAAGCACAACCCGGCAGGTTCCAAAAGTCTTTTGCTTGCCCTGCATCCTTTCCCCGCTCGGTGGTGCCAGTGGGGGCAACTTGCTGCATTCAAATTTTTACGTGTGCCCGCTTTTAACGACGCCGCAAATTTTCAAACATCAGGGGCGGCCTGTTAGCCAGGATGCCGCGGCCGCCGACATCTGTAATTGGTTTGAACTTGCGGTGCTTCCCGCACAAGAAAGTGGCGCATTTCATGGCTCATCGACGGGGCGTCGTTGGCAGCGTCTGACACAAGAACCGGTTGCCCCAAGGGATGCTCTGCATAACCCCTCACGGTTTGTGATAGCGCGGCCTCGGGCGGTCTGCGGCGTTGCATTTATTGCCAATAGCACGCGCT
>CANFIC010000201.1 GCA_947446685.1 Burkholderiales bacterium | reverse complement strand
GTCAACAATGGCACTCATTTTTATCTCCGGATAGTCATTGGGCCTGCCGGCGCATCGGACCTGCAGACCTTTGCGAAGCAAGGGCCTGAGGATGCAGCCTGATGAAACTCAGCAGGAAAAATCATTTTGCAAAAAGGGGATCAGCAACTGAAGTCGTTTTCAAGCAGAGCCTGGCTCTTGATCACGCGATCGATCGCAACCAGTTGCTCAAGCAATGCCCGCATATGTTTCAAGGGGACTGCGTTCGGGCCATCCGACATTGCATTGGCCGGATCCGGATGGGTTTCCATGAACAGGCCGCCAATTCCGACTGCCACCGCGGCGCGCGCCAGCACCGGCACGAATTCGCGTTGTCCTCCCGAACTCGCACCATTGCCGCCGGGCAACTGCACGCTGTGGGTGGCGTCAAACACCACGGGTGCGCCGGTCTGGCGCATGATCGCCAGCGAGCGCATGTCAGAGACCAGATTGTTGTAACCAAAGCTGGCGCCGCGCTCGCAGGCGAAGAAGCGGTCTTCGTTCAGTCCGGCTTCACGCGCTGCGGCACGCGCCTTGGCGATCACATGGACCATGTCGCTGGGAGCGAGGAACTGGCCTTTCTTGATGTTCACCGGCAGCCCGGACTGAGCCACAGCGCGGATGAAGTCGGTCTGACGGCACAGAAATGCCGGAGTCTGCAGCATATCGACGACGGCCGCGACCGCCGGAATTTCGGCTTCGCTGTGCACATCGGTCAATATCGGCAGGTGCAGTTCACGTTTCACCTTGGCAAGGATTTCCAGCCCGGCAGTCATGCCAGGACCGCGGAATGAGGTGCCCGAACTGCGGTTGGCCTTGTCGTAGCTGGATTTGAAGATGAAAGGAATGCCGAGTTCGGTGGTGATTTCCTTCAAGCGCCCGGCAACTTCCATCTGCAAGCCTTCCGACTCGACGACGCAGGGACCGGCAATCAAAAAGAAGGGCTTGTCCAGCCCGACTTCAAAGCCGCAAACATTCATGCTCGGTTCGCTTTCAAACGATGCTCCAGGGCCGCCTTGATATAGGCGATGAACAGCGGGTGGCCGTCCCAGGGGGTTGACTTGAATTCAGGATGGAACTGCACGCCGACAAACCACGGATGTACAGCCCGCGGCAGTTCGACGATTTCGGTCAATTTCTCGCGCTGCGTGATCGCCGAGATGACCAGACCGGCATGCTGCAACCGGTCCAGGTACAACTCGTTGGCTTCATAGCGGTGACGATGACGTTCGGTCACAACCTTGCCGTAGATCTCGAAGGCCAATGTGCCAGGCACCACGTCCGAGCTCTGCGCGCCCAAGCGCATCGTGCCGCCCATTGCCGATTTTTCATCGCGTTTCTGGATATTGCCTTCAGCATCCTGCCATTCGTCGATCAAGGCAATCACCGGATGCGGGGATGCGGCTTCGAATTCGGTCGAATTCGCGCCTTCCAGCCCGGCCATATGGCGTGCATATTCGATCGTCGCGACCTGCATTCCCAGGCAGATGCCGAGGTAGGGGATTTTCTGTTCTCGCGCAAACTGGGCTGCCAGAATCTTGCCTTCGACGCCGCGTTTGCCGAATCCGCCCGGCACCAGAATGCCGTCGTATTGGCCAAGCTGGGCGATGTTGTCGCTGTTCAATAATTCGGAGTCGACATATTCGATCTTGATCCGCGCATGGTTGTGGATGCCGGCATGGCGCAGCGCTTCGTTCAGGGACTTGTAGGAATCCGACAGTTCGGTGTACTTGCCGCACATCGCAATCGTCACATCCATGGACGGGTTTTCCACCTCATGCACCAACTTGTCCCAACGGGTCAGGTCAGCCGACCTGGTGTTGAGTTGCAGCTTGGTGCAGATCAGTTGGTCCAGACCCTGTTCATGCAGCATGCGCGGCACTTTGTAGATCGTGTCGACGTCCCACATCGAGATCACGCCGTATTCGGGGACATTGGTGAAGAGCGAGATTTTTTCGCGCTCATCGCTGGGAATGCGGCGATCGGCCCGGCACAGCAAGGCATCGGGCTGGATGCCGATTTCACGCAGTTTTTGAACTGTGTGCTGGGTCGGCTTGGTCTTCAATTCACCGGCGGCGGCGATCCAGGGCACATAGGTCAGATGCACGAAGGCGACCTTGTTCGGACCGGCTTTCAAGCTCATTTGGCGCGCGGCTTCAAGGAAGGGCAGCGATTCGATGTCGCCGACCGTGCCGCCGATCTCGACAATCGCCACGTCGACCGCTTCAGGTGTGCCGTGGCCGGCACCGCGTCGCACATAGTCCTGGATTTCATTGGTGATATGCGGGATCACCTGCACGGTCTTGCCAAGGTAGTCGCCGCGGCGCTCCTTCTCCAGCACCGACATATAGATTTGCCCGGTGGTGAAGTTGTTGCTGCGTTTCATCCTTGTGGTGATGAAGCGCTCGTAATGACCCAGGTCCAGATCGGTCTCGGCACCGTCTTCGGTGACAAATACTTCGCCATGCTGGAATGGTGACATCGTGCCGGGGTCGACATTGATGTAGGGATCGAGCTTGATCAAGGTGACCTTGAGGCCGCGCGATTCGAGGATGGCAGCCAGCGAGGCCGACGCAATGCCCTTGCCTAGCGAGGACACCACACCGCCTGTTACATAGACATACTTGGTCATTTCGAGCAGCGATCAGGAACGCTGTGGTGATAAAACGTGAGTATAACGAGGGAGCTCGTTCATCGAGCCGGCTCGGCCTGCATCGATTCAAACATTTGCAGCACCAGCGCCGCGGTGGCGTCGGGGCGTTCGAACGGAAACAGATGCGAGCCCTCAAACCAGACAAAATTCTTCTTCGCCAATGCTTTCGATCCGATCACGCCAGCCATGCGCAGCTCCTTCGATCTTGTGCCCGCGATGAAGCCTACCTTGCAGCGCACCGGGTGCCGGCGCAGCATGCTGGCCAGATGATGGGGCAGGGTGTTGTAAATCCGCGTTTCGACTTCACGCCGGAAGGTCAGCTGAGTCTTGCCGCCTTGTTCCTCGAAACCGCTGTCGACATAGTCCTGGAGTACGCGGGGATCCCAGCGGGCGAACTTGCGCTTGGATGCGAAATGCGCCAGCACAGCCGGCCGGTCTGGCCAGTCATGGCGGCGCCGGCTCGATATGCGACCGGGCGATATACGCGGTATCAAGCGCATGGCCTTGGCCATCTGCAGGCTGTGCGCACGCCAACCGGTGACTACCGGAGAGTCGATGAGTAACAGACCTTGCACCAGATCCGGCCGGCGGCTGGCGACCAGCAGGCTCAGCAAGCCGCCGAGCGAATGGCCAGCCAGCCACACCGGGCCTGCGACAGGCATTGCGGGCCTGACCTCGCGTTCGATGAAATGGATCAACTGGTCGCGCAGGTGCGGCCAGTTGCTGGTCACCGGGTAAGCTGGATCATGGCCGAAACAAGGAAGGGCGAAGACCTGCCAGCCCGCTTTGCGCCAGGCTTCGAACAATACCCGGTAGCAGCCTGCGGGAAAACCGTTGGCATGCGAAAAAACGAGGGTTCCGCTCATCGCAGACTCTTCAATCGATAGACCAGCTCCAGTGCCTCTTTCGGGCTGAGAGCATCCGGGTCGACGGCGTCGAAGGCCTCGAGCAACGGGCTGACAGGCTCGGGGACGAAGGTCGACGGAGGTGGGGCAAACAAGTCGATCTGCGCCTGCTGCTCGCTCGCCCTGGCTTCCAGCGCTTCGAGGGTGGCGCGCGCCTGACGCACTAGACTGGCTGGCATGCCGGCGAGGCGGGCCACCTGCACGCCGTAGCTTCGGCTCGCCGGACCGGGCTGGATTTCGTGCAGGAACACGATGTTGTCGCCGCTCTCGACCGCGCCGACATGGCAATTGACTGCCAAAGCATGGCGGGCCGGGAATTCGGTCAATTCGAAATAATGGGTGGCGAAGAGCGTGAAAGCGCGGGTCTTGTCATGCAAATGGCTGGCGACGGCACCGGCCAGCGCCAACCCGTCAAAGGTCGAGGTGCCGCGCCCGATTTCATCCATCAGCACCAGCGATTGCTCGGTCGCGCTGTGCAGGATTGCAGCGCCTTCGGTCATCTCGAGCATGAAGGTCGACTGGGCGTTGGCCAGATCGTCGGCTGCGCCGATGCGGGTGTGGATCGCGTCCATCGGACCGAGCCGGCAAGCGGTTGCCGGCACGAAGGAGCCGATCGCGGCGAGCAGGCTGATCAGCGCCACCTGGCGCATGAATGTGCTCTTGCCACCCATATTCGGTCCGGTAATCACTGCGAAGCGGGTGCGCGCATCAAATCGGCAATCATTGGCCATGAACTCGCCGCCGCCGAGCTCGCGCAAGCGCGCTTCAACGACTGGGTGGCGTCCGGCAGTAATTGAAATGCAGGGATGGTTGACGAATTCGGGTCTGCACCAACCGAGCGTGGCCGCGCGCTCGGCCAACGCAGCCAGCGCATCCAGACTCGCCAATGCCCGCCCAAGCAGCGTCAATGGCTGCAATTCTTCGATCAATTCGTCGAGCACCAGTTCATACAACAGCTTCTCGCGAGCCAGGCCGCGCTCCTGGGCCGACAAGGCCTTGTCTTCGAAGGTCTTCAATTCGGGCGTGATGTAGCGCTCGGCGTTCTTCAAGGTCTGGCGCCGCTGGTAGTCGGGCGGCACGCGGTCGATGCCGCTGCTGGTCACCTCGATGTAAAAGCCGTGCACCCGGTTGAACTGCACGCGCAGATTGGCAATGCCGGTGCGGGCCCGTTCACGCGTTTCCAACTCGAGCAGGAAGGCGTCACAGTTGTCCTGGATCGCGCGCAATTCATCGAGTTCGCTGTCAAAGCCGGCGGCGATCACACCGCCGTCACGTACCAGCACCGCAGGCAATTCGGCGATCGAGCGACGCAGCAACTCTTCGATATGCGGCGAGGCGCGCAGGCCTGCAGCCAGGCTGTCGAGCAAGCCGCTGCCTTCGGGCAGGGTCTGCCGCAATGCTGGCAAGGCTTGCAAGGTAGCGCAAAGAGCGGCCAATTCGCGAGGGCGGACCTGACGCAAGGCGATGCGCGCGGCGATTCGTTCGACATCGGCAATGCCTCGCAAAGCTTCGCGCAACAGTTGATGGCACGGTTCAGGGCCGCTTTGCAGCAAGGCAGCCAGCGCTTCGTGACGCGCCACAGCCTGATTGCGATCACGCTGGGGATGTAACAGCCAATGCCGCAAAGCCCGGCTCCCCATGCCGGTGCGGCAGGTGTCGAGCAAGGACAGCAGCGTTGGCGAGGTTTCTCCTCGCAGTGTCAATGTCAGTTCAAGATTGCGCTGTGTCGAAGGAGGAAGGTCGAGCAGGTCGGCATTGCGCTGTACTTGCAAGCTCTTCACATGGGCCAGAGCGCGGCCCTGCGTGTGCTCGGCGTAGCTGAGCAATGCGGCCGCCGCGGCATGCGCCAGGTTGAGCGTCTGAGCGTTGAAGCCCTGCAGATTGGCGACGCCAAGCTGCTCGCAAAGCTTGCGCGCACCGAGTTTGGCATCGAATTGCCAGCTCGGTCTGTTTGTCAAGGGCAAGCGCGTTGCCAGCAATGCGGCCGGTTGACGTTCGCGGTCGACCAGCAATTCGGCCGGACTCAATCTTCCCAGCCAGGAAGGCAGGTCGCGCTCGCTGCATTCGGTCAAACCGATCAGGCCTTGCGTCATCGATAGCCAGGCCAGGCCGAAGGTCTTGCCCTGCTGAGTCACTGCCAGCAACACTGCATCCTGTTTGTCGGCGAGCAACTCGCTGTCGGTGACGGTGCCGGGCGTGACCACGCGCACGACCTTACGTTCAACCGGCCCCTTGGCCGTGGCGACATCCCCGACTTGCTCGGCAATTGCCACCGCCTCGCCGAGCCGTATCAACTTGGCCAGGTAGGACTCGAGCGCGTTGACCGGTATACCGGCCATCACCACGGGCGCGCCGGCACTCTGGCCGCGCGTTGTCAGCGTGATATCGAGCAGTTGGTTGGCTTTGCGGGCGTCGTCAAAAAAGACCTCATAGAAGTCGCCCATGCGAAAGAAGACGATCGATTCTGGATGCTCGGCCTTGATGCGCAGGTATTGCTGCATCACCGGCGTGTGGGTTTCTGCAATTGCGCCGTCTGGCTTGCTGTTTTTTGGATCCATCAATCGCTTAAGGAAAAGTAGCCGCAGGTCTTCGTCGCTGGTCGAAATCTTCCAGTCATGCCATGGACTGATGGCTGACTGCTGAGCCGAATTGTCCACTACCGGGGATTTTTCCAGAGCGCCGAAAGTGTTTCGTCCCTCTTGTGCTCATGTTTGTGCGGTTTGGCTGAATGTCCAATGAGTCCTGATAGGAACGCGGACATTGCCATGGCGGGGCCTGGCAATGCCGCCAACGATCGGCTTCAGACGCTGGCTTGGCAGCATCAGACGACCGGGTTTGTCAATCATCGGGATGAGTGCGCTCCGTTGCCAGTTCGAGGCAGATTTCTTTGCTGTCATCGCTAGTATGAGATGCCGGATGCCCGCTGCATTGAAAACCACGCTTTCAAGCATGAGGGCGGCGAATTCCTTGGGCGCTTGTTTAAAACCTACATTCCACCGATCCAGGAGCATGACTTGATGAGACAGAGCAGATCTACATTTACGGCAGTCGCTGTTGCCTCTTTGCTTGCCGCTTGCGGCGGCAGTTCGACCAATCCAAGCATCAGTGGTTTGGCGGCGACTGGCGCGGCACTGGCCAATGCCATCGTAACGGCCAAATGTTCGTCTGGTCCGACGGTCACGGGCATGACTTTTTCAGATGGCAGTTTTTCACTTCAACTCACCGGCTCGCAGGCCATGCCTTGCCTGGTTCAGGTCAGCAACGGCGCGGTGACTTTGCATGGGTTT
>CANFIC010000200.1 GCA_947446685.1 Burkholderiales bacterium | reverse complement strand
TGTTCGACGCCGCTGCTCCAGCTCCAGCGGCCATTGAAGGTATAGCCGCCATCAACCTTGTCGGCTTTGCCGGTCGGCATATAGGTCGAGGCGGTCAGAATTGTCGAATCATTGGCCCAGACATCCTGTTGTGCCTGTTCTGGAAAGAGCGGAAGTTGCCAGTTGTGCACGCCGACCACGCCATAGATCCAGGCGGTGGCCATGCAGCCTTCAGCCAAGGCCATCTGCACGCTGTAAAACACCCGCGGATCCATTTCATAGCCGCCCCAGCGCTTCGGCTGCAGCACCTTGAAAAACCCGGCGGCCTTCATCTCGGCGATTGTTTCCTTCTGCACCAGGCCGGCATCCTCGGCGGCGCGGGCGCGTTCGGCCAGTCTTGGCGCCATGGCTCTGGCGCGCTCGATCAACTCGAGCGCCAGCGGGGTCAAATAATCGTTTGCTGTCATGCTGAATCTCCGGATGCTGCCGCTGGAATGCGGTCGATGGTTGTACTTGGGCAAGGCATAACCTTGCGACGATTGGATGCTCTCACCGGGAGGGCTGACCTTCATCGTCCGATCAGACTAAAGATCCGCCCTGCGGGATGGCGCCAAGCTTAGCTTCTGCCGATCTAGTCCGACTGAGGGTTTTCTACAGGATGGCGATCGGGCAAGGTAGAGGTCTGAATTCTGGAGACAGCCGATGACCCACCCGAACAGCAGCTTTGACCCCAAGGCGTTCCGCCGCGCCCTGGGGCTGTTTGCCACCGGCGTGACGATCGTCACCACCCGCGCGGCTGACGGCACGCCCGTCGGAATCACCGCCAACAGCTTCAATTCAGTCTCGCTGCAGCCGCCGATGGTGTTGTGGAGCCTGGCCAAGAATGCGCGCAGCCTGGCCTCATTCAGCGAATGCGGTTACTGGAATGTGCATATCCTGTCGAACGAGCAGGAAGCCCTGTCGAACCGATTTGCCCGCGCTGGCGAAGATAAATTTGCCGGCATGGCGCTCGATCAGTCCGCCAACGGCGTGGCCTTGATCCCCGACTGCACCGCACGTTTTCAATGCCGCAACGCTTTCCAATATGAGGGGGGCGACCACATCATCTTTGTCGGCGAGGTGATTGAATATGACGCCTCGCAGCGCCCGCCCCTGCTCTATGTCACCGGCGACTATGCGCTGGCGGCGCGCAAGGCGGCACCGATCTCGACCGAAACCCAGGCTGATCCGAGCGCTTCGGTCTATTCCGAAAATCTGCTCGGTTATCTGCTGGGCCGCGCCCATTACCAGTTCCTGGACAAGCTGCGCCGACCCTTGGCGGAGCGCGGTCTGACCGAGGCTGATTTCTTTGTGCTGTCCGTTTTGATCGTCAGCCAGCCCTTGACGATCGAACAGATTGCTGCCCATGTCGCCTATACCGGCATCGACATCGGTGCGGTGGCGCTGCAACCATTGCTGACTCGGGGGCTACTGGAGCCTGATGCGCAGAACCCGCAGGCCCTGCGCCTGAGCCCGGCGGGCAGCGACGCCATCTTGCATGTGCTGGCGGCGGCCAAGGCGGTTGAAGCCGACCTGATCGACCGCATTGGCGAGATGGAAGCGGCTTCGCTGCGCAACCTGCTCAAACAGGCGATCAGCGCCACCGACCCGGGCCTGCCCAAGCTCTGGCAGGCAGCCAAGGAATAGCACCACTGTTCTCGCTCGGGGCGGATTTCTAGTCTTTTCAGACGATGAATCCGGGCCTTGGCGCGGCCGATGCTCTGCCTGCATCAAACAGGTGCTGCCCCGGCATTTGCCGGCCGAGCCGACGCCAAGGAGTAGCGCGAATGAATCCGACCCTGCAGAACTTGCTCGAACTCGCACAACTGCGGCACACCGCCGAGCTTTATGCCCAGGGCGCTGACCGCAAGGACAAGGCCATCTGGTCTCAGCTACTGGCCGAGGATTGCGTGATCGAGGGGCCGGGCTTCACGCTTGAGGGACGCAGCGCCTGTCTGGCGGCCATCGACGGCCTGGCCCATATGTTTCGCGCCACGGTGCACCGCGTCCACAACCAGGTCGCCACGATTGACGGCGATCTGGCCAGCGGTGAAACCTATTGCACGGCCGACCATCTGCTGCTGCAGGCCGATATGGTGTTGGTCTGGACCCTCCGCTACCTCAACCATTGGCGGCGCGATGCAGGCCAATGGCGGTTCACGCGCCGCAAGATCATCCTTGAATGGCAGGAGACTCGCCCTGTCACCTTGACCGCTGCCCCAGCCAATAGTTCGGCCGAAAAGGAAACCCATCAATGAAGATACTCATCGTCGGCGGTACTGGCGCTCTGGGCGGCCATGCTGCCATTTATCTCGCGTCCAAGGGCCATCAAGTGACTGTCGCGGGGCGCAAGCCGGCGCATCCCGATACACCGATGGCCAGCATGCCCTTTTTGCAAGGCGACTATGTCGCCGGCGATTACACGCCGCAAACGCTGAGAGGTTTTGACTGGGTGGTATTCGCCGCAGGCAATGATCCGCGCCATGTGCCGCGTGGTGCCGATTTTTCGGCCTATCTGTTCAAGGCGAACCATCAAGCCGTTCCGGCCTTTTTTGCGGCCTGCCGCGAAGCCGGTGTAAAGCGCGCGATCCAGCTCGGCAGCTTCTACCACCAGGCAGCACCAGACCTGCTCGACGGCAACAGCTATATCCGCTCACGCAAAGCCGCTTGTGATGGCGCCCGGGCCGAGGCCAGGCCGGGCTTCGACGTCATCAGCGTGAACGCGCCTTTCATGGTCGGCAGCGTCCCGGGTCTGCCGAGCATGATCTATGACCCCTATGTGAAATGGGCCGAAGGCAAGATTGCCGTTCCCTATTACGGCCCGGCGGGCGGCACCAACTTCATGTCTTACCGCTCGCTCTCGGAAGCCATCGAAGGCGCGCTATTGCGCGGCGAAAGCGGCAAAGCCTATCTGGTCGGCGATCAGGACCTGAGCTTCACGAACTATTTCCAGATGTTCTTTGATGCGGTCGGCAGCAAAGAACAACTCGATGAACGCGACCAGGAAAATCCGCTGCTGCCCGATGTGGCCATTCCGCAGGGGCGTGGCAACTGGGTGCGGGTCGAGCCCGATGCTGCGGAAGTCGCCCTGCTCGGCTATCGCCGTGGTGACGTCGCTCATGCCGTCGCGGATGCGGTAGCTCAGTTCAGGTCGCCGGCGTCAGCCAGCTGAAAATCCGCAGACCTGTACGCAAAAGAGCTGCAGGGCCGATTCAATCTTCGGCGCGGGAAAGCAGCGTTGCTCAGGCGCTGCGCAACTGCGCTTCGACCGCCAGCCCGATCGCCAGCACCCGCTGATCGCTCATCGCCGTACCCGCGATCATCAGCCCGGCCGGCGCCTGGCCGGTATCGTGGATCGGCAGGGTCAGGCCACAGCCGTCCAGAAAGTTGATGAACTGGCAGTTGCGCAGTACGGTGGAATTCGCCTTGAAGTACTCGCCCAAGGTGGACACATCGTCCATGATGGGTTTGAGACGCGGGGCGATCACCGGCACCGTTGGGGCGATCAAGACGTCGAACTGCGCGAAGCGCGTTTCTGAGCGGGCAATCCAGTCGCGGCGGGCGGCGAGCAAATCGATGTAGTCAGCCGCAGTCTGCTTGGCGCCGGCAAGGACGCGCGCGACGATCCAGGGGTCGATTTCAGCGCTCCGCGCCTCCAGCAACTGCTGATGCCTGGCGAAACATTCAGCGGCCGAGAAACCGCCTTTGGCATTGATCGAGGCGTAACTGTCGAGTTCGCTCCAGTTGAATTCAATCAGCTGCGCGCCGGCCGCCGAAAGCCGGGAAAGCGCGCGCTCGAACGGCAGCGCGACCTCCGGATCCATGCCGTCCTGCAGGTGGTTGCGTGCCAGGCCCAGGCGCAGTCCGCGCAAGGAGTGAGCCGGCAGCATTGCCGTACCGTCGCCACCGGCCATCAGCCTATCGAGCAGCACGCAGTCGCCCACGCTGTTCGCCAAGGGTCCGACCGAATCGAGTTGCGAGAGTGGATAGGCGCCCGCTAGCGGCACACGCCGCGCGGTTGGTTTGAAGCCAGCGAGGCCGTTCAGTGCCGCAGGGATGCGCACCGAGCCGCCGGTGTCGGATCCGATCGCCGCTGCGGCCATGCCATCGGTGACCGAGATCGCGCCGCCCGAAGTTGACCCGCCCGGTATCCGTCCGGCACCGTCGTCGACTGCGCGGTCCCAAGCGCAACGAGGCGTACCGAAATGACCGTTGGCCCCGACAGCGCCGTAAGCCCATTCGGTCATGTTGGTGCGTCCGATCAGGATCGCCCCCGCCCGGCGCAAACGCGCGATGGCCGGCGCGTCACTTGCGGCCGGCGGATTGTCAGCCAGCACGGCCGATCCCGCACCAGTGACCTCGCCGGCAATGTCGAACAGGTCCTTGACCGAGATCGGGATGCCGGCCAGCGGTCCGAGATGGGCGGCTGGCATGCCCGACCTGCGGCAGTTATCGTAGGCGACAGCCTGCGCCGTCGCTGCGGCGGCATAGGTCTTGCGAAACACCAGCCTGCCTTCGCCCGCAGGATCGTTGCAGTTGATCAGCATCTGCTCCACCAGCGCCTGGCTGGTCAGCCCACCGGTATCGAGCGCAAGGCGCAATTCAGCAATCGTTTGTGTCATCGATTCATCCCATCTTGATTGGTTTCGGGCACCAGCTCGCTTTTGCCAGGCCCAAAAGGTGCAACCGGACAGCGATCGGCTCAGTGTAGATGGCGCGGTGGTCCGGATCGGAATCGCTTAAACGCCAAATCGCGCGCTCATTCGGGACTGCCAGCCAAGGGCAAAACGCATCGATTACATTCTCGCCAGAAGCTCGGAGTGGAGAAAACCCATCATGGCCAGCATCACGATTCGCAATCTTGACGACGACATCAAGCAGCGCCTGCGCGTTCGCGCGGCCGAACATGGAAGGTCGATGGAGGGGGAAGCGCGCGAAATTCTGCGGCGGGTCATGGGGGAAAGCGCACCGCCGCGCAACCTCGCCGCTGCGATCCGAGCGCGCTTGATTCCTTCTGACCACGTCGATCTCGAACTTCCTGCGCGTGAGTCGATGCGCGGGCCGCCCGAGTTTGGCCGCGAAAGTTCATGATCGTTCTCGACACCAAGGTCGTCTCAGAGCTTTTGCGGCCGGCGCCCTCCAAACAGGTTGAAGCTTGGCTGGCATTGCAAGACGGTGCAGCGGTTTATTTCACTGCAGTGGGCGAAGCTGAACTGCGCCAAGGCGTGGCGATATTGCCAACGGGAAAGAGACGCACCGCGCTTTCCAAAGCTATTGAAAGCATCTTGTCGGAAGATTTCCGCGACCGCATCCTGCCCTTCGACCGCGCGGCTGCGCTTGCATATGCCGCCATCGCCGGCGAGCGCCGTGCCGCCGGCCGGCCGATCAGCCAATTCGACTGCCAGATTGCCGCCATCGCCCGCGCCCACGAGGCCGCCCTGGCGACTCGCAATACAGGCGACTTCAGCGGCTGTGGGATCGCCGTGATTGATCCCTGGCTGCTGGCGGGAACTGCCTGAACAGCAGAAGTGAGCATTGCTTCTCGGAGGGAAAAATTTATGCCCGGCAACCGAGAAAGCTGACGTTCAAGAAGTCCGCTCGAATTCCTCCAGCCTCGGCGCCCCGGTCTGTTCGGCAAAGGTCTGATAGTTCCAGGGCCAGGTTGACGGCGCACCTTCGCTGTCCAGATACCAACTGCTGCAGCCCGAGCCAAAAATCGTCTGCTTGCCGGCCTGGAGCCGGCGCGCCTCGTAGTCCTGCATCACTTCGGGCTTGAGCACCAAGGTCTTGGCGCGGCCCGAGCTCAGTTCGGCGAGCAGCGCGTCGATATAGCCCCATTGGCGTTCGGCGATGTCGATCAGCGAGAAGTTGCCGACCGGCCCGGTCGGGCCGTTGAGCATGAAGAAATTCGGGAAACCCGGCATCGCAATGCCCAGATAAGCGCTCGGCTTGCGCGCCCAGCTGAGCGCCAAATCAGCGCCATCCTGGCCGAGCAAGGTCATCGGCCGCAAGAAACGGTCAGCCTTGAAGCCGGTGGCCAAGGCCAGCACATCAAGCGCCAGCAGCCTGCCATCCTGCATGCGCACGCCTTCGGGCTCGATCTGGTCGATCTCGCCGACGATGACCTCGACATCATCGCGTTGCACCACCTCGAAATAGTCGGGCGAGAAGATCAAGCGCTTGCAGGCCGCGCGGTAATTCGGGCGCAGTCTTTCGCGCATTGCCGGGTCCTTGATCGAGGTCTCGAGATGGTTCAAAACGACCGCTTCGATTTCGGCCATCTGCTGCGAGTCCTTGTCGGCCACACCCTCGGTGAAGCGGTTGACCAGACCCAGATAGAACTCGCTGTAGCGGATCTGGTCGATCAGGGCCGGATCGCTGCGGAAAGCCGCGCGGTCGGCGTCGCTATAGGGCGGATTCGGGTAAGGCATGATCCACTGCGGACTGCGCTGGATATGCACCACGCGGCTGGCCTTGCCGGCCAGGTTCGAGACGATCTGCACGCCGGTTGAGCCATTGCCGATGACGCCAACCCGCCGGCCTTGCAGCGGCACGCTGTGATCCCAGCGCGCGCTGTGAAAGCAGTCGCCGGCAAAGCTGTCCAGTCCCTTGATTTCGGGCTGATTCAAATGGTGCAAGACGCCGGTCGCAGCGATCACGATGTCAAATGACTGCTGCAAGCCGCTGCTTGTCTGCAGCTGCCAGCCTTGGTTTTGCCAGATGCAGCTCGACACTTCCTGATTGAAGCGGATCAGCGATTCGATCTGGAACTGCCGGACCAGACCTTCAAAGTATTGCTGGATCTCGGGCCCGGGCGCCAGGAAGCTGCTCCACTCGGCATGCGGCGCGAACGAGAAGGTGTAAGCATGGGCCGGCACATC
>CANFIC010000199.1 GCA_947446685.1 Burkholderiales bacterium | reverse complement strand
GCTTGCAAGCGCTCGGGCCTGTCCCAGGCACATGACAAGCCGCAGGGCTTGTCAAACTTCGTCTCACTTTCGGGGTCAGCCCAAGCGCTTGCAAGCGCTCGGGCCTGTCCCAGGCACATGACAAGCCGCAGGGCTTGTCATGTGTCCGGGGTCAGTCCCATGACAAGGCGCCACCGGATTGGTATTCGATGACGCGGGTTTCAAAGAAATTACGTTCCTTTTTCAGATCAATCATTTCACTCATCCAGGGAAACGGATTTTCCTCGTTCGGAAAGAGCTCCTCCAGGCCGATCTGCACCGCCCGCCGGTTCGCGATATAGCGCAGATAACCTTTGAACATGGAGGCATTCATACCTAGCACGCCGCGCGGCATGGTGTCTTCCGCATAGGCATATTCCAGTTCAACGGCTTTCATGAACAAAGCTTTGATCTCGACTTTGAATTCCGCCGTCCACAAGTGCGGGTTTTCCAGTTTCAACTGATTGATCAGGTCGATACCAAAATTGCAATGCATCGATTCGTCACGCAAGATGTACTGGTATTGCTCGGCGGCACCGGTCATCTTGTTCTGGCGACCCATGGCGAGAATCTGCGCAAAACCCACGTAGAAGAACAAACCCTCCATCAAGCAGGCAAACACGATCAAACTCTTCAGCAAGGTCTGATCGTTTGCGGGCGTGCCGGTATGGAAATGCGGATCCATGATCGCGCCGATAAAGGGGAGCAAAAACTCATCCTTGTCACGGATCGACTTGATCTCGTTGTAGGCGTTGAAAATCTCGGCCTCGTCCAGCCCGAGAGACTCAACGATGTATTGATAAGCGTGGGTATGGATCGCCTCTTCAAAGGCCTGCCTCAGCAAGAACTGCCGGCATTCAGGTGCTGTGATATGACGATAGGTACCCAGCACGATGTTGTTGGCGGCCAGCGAATCAGCGGTTACGAAGAAACCGAGATTACGCTTGATGATGCGCCGCTCATCATCGGTCAACCCGTTCGGGTCCTTCCAGAGCGCGATGTCGCGGGACATATTCACCTCTTGCGGCATCCAATGATTGGCGCAAGTGGCAAGGTATTTTTCCCATGCCCATTTGTATTTGAAAGGCACCAACTGGTTGACGTCGGTCTGCCCATTGATGATGCGTTTGTCGGCGGCATTGACGCGCCGCGCCGCGACTTGCGGTATGGACTTTTCTGGTGCTTTGGCTGCCGTCGCGGCGGCAGCTGCACCTGCGATCACAGCAGGATTGATCGCGATATTTTCAGCAGCTCGTCCGTTGCTCTTAACTTCTTCTTCCCAAACCAGCATGGCGCATTTCCTAAGGTATCGAATTATGTGAGCGTTACGGTCAAACGCCAAGTACTTATTGACAAGAAAATCTCAACTGCAAACCGGTATCTCCTTGCCAGTCGTAACGCCGCAGCGGCTATTCCCGCTACTGGCATTCGACCAATGCCGACTGACGACCTGGCAAGACGGCCGGTCATGCGGCATCACTTCGTTTATTGACAGGCCTCGCAGTCGGGATTGTCAATCGAGCAGAATTTCATATCGGTGGCAGGCAATCCGTCGTCGACCGGAACGGCCGCAGACAACATCGACTCGCCTCCCCCCGACGACACCGCATTCAATTGCCCGGACGACTTCACCGTGCTTTTCTCAGCGTGCGTGGCGCCCATTGTGCGCAAATAATAAGTCGTCTTCAGGCCGCGCAGCCAGGCGAGTTTGTAGGTTTCATCAAGCTTCTTGCCCGAAGCGCCGGCCATATAGATGTTCAGCGATTGGGCCTGATCGATCCATTTCTGGCGCCTTGCGGCGGCTTCAACCAGCCATTGCGTCTCGACTTCGAAGGCGGTTGCGTAGAGCAGTTTCAGCTCTTCAGGTACACGGTCGATGCGCCGCAGCGAGCCATCAAAATGCTTCAGATCCATCACCATCACATCGTCCCAGATGCCGAGCTTCTTCAGATCGCGCACCAGGGCCTGATTGATGACGGTGAACTCGCCGGACAGATTGGACTTGACCGACAGGTTGCCAAAACAAGGCTCAATCGATGCATCGACGCCGATGATGTTCGAGATCGTCGCCGTCGGGGCAATCGCAACGCAGTTGCTGTTGCGCATGCCGTGCAACTGGATGCGGGCACGCAAGGCGGCCCAGTCCAGCGTCGTACTCCGGTCGACTTCGACATAACCGCCACGCTCCTTCGCCAGCAGGTCGAGCGAGTCGATCGGCATGATGCCGCGATCCCACAGCGAACCACGGAATGAAGAATAACGGCCACGCTCCTGCGCCAATTCAGTCGAGGCCTGGTAGGCGTAGTAGCAGATCGCTTCCATCGACCGGTCGGCAAACTCGACCGCCGCTTCCGAGGCGTAAGGCACGCGCAGCGCATAGAGCGCGTCCTGGAAACCCATCAGGCCCAAGCCCACCGGCCGGTGCCTGAGGTTTGAGTCACGAGCTTTCTTGACTGCGTAGAAGTTGATGTCGATGACGTTGTCGAGCATGCGCATCGCCGTCGAAATGGTCTTGCGCAACTTGTCGTGATCGAGTTCCTGGCCATTGGCGCCGGTTTTCAAATGCTGGATCAAGTTAACCGACCCGAGATTGCAGACGGCAATTTCGCTATCGTTCGTATTCAGCGTGATTTCGGTGCAGAGGTTGCTCGAATGCACGACACCGACATGCTGCTGCGGTGAGCGCACATTGCAGGCGTCCTTGAAAGTAATCCAGGGATGGCCGGTTTCGAACAGCATCGACAGCATCTTGCGCCAGAGGTCCCGGGCCGGCAAACGCCTGAACAGCTTGAGTTCGCCACGGTCGGCCTTGGCTTCATATCCGACATAGGCGGTCTCGAACGCTGCCCCGAACAGATCGTGCAGGTCCGGCGTATTCGACGGGCTGAACAAGGTCCAGTCGCCACCATCCATCACCCGGCGCATGAACAGATCCGGGATCCAGTTCGCCGTATTCATGTCATGCGTGCGGCGGCGGTCGTCGCCGGTGTTCTTGCGCAATTCCAGGAATTCCTCGATGTCGAGGTGCCAGGTTTCCAGGTAAGCGCAGACTGCGCCCTTGCGCTTGCCGCCCTGGTTGACCGCCACCGCAGTGTCGTTGACCACTTTCAGGAACGGCACGACACCCTGGCTTTTGCCGTTGGTGCCCTTGATATGCGAGCCCAGCGCGCGCACCGGGGTCCAATCGTTACCCAGCCCACCGGCAAATTTGGACAACAAGGCATTCTCTTTGAGCGCCTCATAAATGCCGTCCAGGTCATCGGCGACCGTGGTCAGGTAGCAGCTCGACAACTGCGAGCGACGCGTACCTGAATTGAACAAAGTCGGTGTCGAGCTCATGAAATCGAACTTGGACAGCACCTCATAGAACTCGATCGCCCGCGCCTCACGGTCGATTTCATTCAGCGCCAAGCCCATTGCCACGCGCATGAAGAAAGCTTGCGGCATTTCGATGCGCTGGTCGTCGATATGCTGGAAGTAGCGGTCATACAGGGTCTGCAGGCCCAGATAGTCGAACTGCAGATCACGCTCGGCCTTCAATGCAGCACCCAGTCGCGCCAGGTCATATTGCTGCAGCCGCTCGTCGAGCAGTTCGGCTTTTACGCCCTTCTTGATGTAGCCGGGGAAATACTCGGCATAACGGCTATGCATCTGCTCCTGCGAAATCTCGCCGCCGATGACTTCACGGCGGATCGTGTGCAGCAGCAGGCGTGCCGTCGCGTGGCTGTAGCCCGGATCCTTTTCGATCAAGGTACGGGCGGCCAGGATGGCGGCCTTGTAAACCTCATCGATGGGCACACCGTCGTACAGGTTGCGCTTGGTCTCGGCCAACACCGGATCTGGCGTTACATCGGCGCCTAGATCGGCGCAAGCCGCCGTGATCAGGCTTTGCAAATGCGCCCAGTCCAGTGGGATACGCTGGCCGCCGTCAATCACCGTCAAAGCAACCTCAGGTGCCGGCTTTTGAGCCTCACCTTTGCGCACACGCTCCTGCGCACGGCGCTCGCGATAGAGCACATAAGCGCGCGCCACTTCATGCTGGCCGCCACGCATCAGACCCAGCTCGACATGGTCCTGGACGTCCTCGATATGGAAGGTGCCGCCGCTTGGGCGCGAACGCACCAAAGCGCGGACCACCGTTTCGGTCAGGCCGTCAACCGTCTCGCGCACGCTGGCCGATGCCGCACCGCTGGTGCCATGCACCGCCAGAAATGCCTTCATCAACGCCACAGCGATCTTGCTGGGCTCGAAAGACACCACCGCGCCGTTGCGGCGAATGATCTGATAGTCCTGAAATGCCGATTGCACAACCTCGTTGGCCGCAGTGGGGTTCGTACGGCTTGCGCCTTCGGGCGCGTTGTGCGCGACATGGGTTTGCATCAGTCTTCCTCGTCTGGTCTGGTTTACTTCAATATGAGATGGCTGCGCCAGTAGCGTAGTCATCGATTTTTTCTTCTGGCACGCCGATTGGCTTGCTTATTTCTGTTTTTCTGGCTTGTATCTGGCGCTTTTGCTGCTTTCCACGACCCCTGTCAGGCGCAATAGCGAAATCAATATGCGACTTCGATGCCCACTATATCTGGTGTCAACACCCCTTTCAAGCACTACCGATAGCGTATCTATCCCATTGACCGCAGCCCCGGAATAGGCTACAGCAGCGTCCGGCACAGCTTCAAGCGTCCAACGCAGAGCCTTCGCCAGACTTGATGCCGAGCCTTGCCATGCGGTAGCGAATTTGCCGCAGCGACAGCCCCAACCTGGCACCGGCGACAGTGCGGTTGAAGCGATGACGCTCCAGCGTACGCTGCAAAATGTTGCGCTCGACTTCGTCCAGATAAGCCGCCAGATCAAGCGGCAAATCAAGCTCGCCCAGCGGTCCATTGGCCGCCGCGCCCGCTGAAGTTTCCGGCGGGCCAGGTTGAACCGATTCATCCGAACAGTCGAGTCGAGCCGTCGGCGATTCATCGAGCATCGACTCCGGCAGGCCCAGATCGTCGGCGTCGATCACCTCGGCTCCCGACAAGGCCAAAGCACGGTGCAGAAGGTTTTCCAGTTCGCGCACATTGCCGGGGAAGGCATAGCGTTGCAGCCTTGCCAAGGCGGCGGCAGTCAACTGCGGCACAGGCGCAACCCCTGCATCCCCGGCAATACGCTCGAGCAGGCTTGCACTGATCGCGGCCAAATCCCCGATCCGCTCGCGCAGCGGCGGCACGCGAATCTGGATCACGTTCAAACGGTAAAACAGGTCTTGGCGGAAACGGCCTGCCAGCACCTCACCTGCCAGATCCTTGTTCGTAGCGCTGAGGATGCGTACATTGACCGGCGTCTCCAGCACGGCGCCAACTGGTCGCACCTTGCGCTCCTGGATCGAACGCAAAAGCTTGCTCTGCATCGTCAAGGGCAGGTCACCAATCTCGTCCAGAAACAGCGTCCCCCCGTCAGCAGCCTGAAAAAAACCTTCGCGATCTTCATGCGCACCGGTGAAAGCGCCCTTGCGATAGCCGAAGAATTCGGCCTCCAGCAATTGCTCGGGGATAGCGCCGCAGTTGACGGCCACAAAGGAATGGCACTTGCGCAAATTGCAATCGTGAATCGCCCGCGCCACCAACTCCTTGCCCGTACCCGACTCGCCTTGCAGGAGTACCGGCGCCATGCTGCGCGAAACCTTCTCGATCAATTCGAGCATCTGCTGCATTGCCGCTGATTGGCCGGCCAACCGCGCCAGCGCCGGGTTGGCAGTCTCGGCAGGGGCAACTCGCGGCGCATCTCGTAGTGCTTGAACCGGCAGCCATGTAGGCTGCCGGCCCAGCGCAGCAGCCACTGCCAAGCGGAACTGGCGCAAATCCACCGGCTTGGTCAGGTAGTCATAGGCGCCCGCCTTCAATGCCTCGACTGCGTTTTCGGCCGAGCCGAAGGCGGTGATCACCAAGGTCTTCTCGCTGCGATGCTGACGTTCGATCCAGTGCAGCAAATCAAGTCCTGTGCCATCGGGCAAGCGCATGTCGGTGATGACAGCGCTGTAACTGCGTCGCTGCAGGCAGGACAGCGCTTCAGTGACCGTTCCGGCCGACTCCAATTCATAGCCCTCGCGCAAGAGGGTCAGTTCATACAGAGTGCGCAAATCTGGTTCGTCATCAACGACCAGCAAACTGAAAACGGACTCAGTGGTCATGCTTTATTTTGGGCAACTAGCGGCGGCTCATTGGCGTTGGAAATTCAAGGCGACGCAGCCAGACGGTAAATTCATTGCCCGGCAGCGGAACAGATCGTCGCTTGCATTCGATCCTTGCGTCATAGCGTTCGCACAATTCGCGGCAAATAAATAAGCCCAGGCCGTTTCCCCGGCTCCTGGTGGAGAAAAAAGGCTCGAACAGATGTTGTTCGACCTCGGGCGGCATCGGCGCTCCGGCGCTGAATACCGCAAGCCGCACGGATGGCTCGCCTTTGCCGGCCGGCCCGGCCGCAAGTTCGACCTGCACCTGACCGGCATGGCGCAGCGCGTTATCAAGCAGGTTGACCAACACCCGACGCAAATGCTCGGCGTCAAACGCAACCAGCAGCGGCTGTTGCGGCAGCGTGCAGCTGACGGCAGCATCCGGGCCGGAACCGAGCTGATTGGTGTGAGCCCAATCACGACAGATTTCACCGACCAATTTACCCGCCTCGACCGGCGAACTGGTTGTCGCCTGGCTTGGCGCAACGGCCATCACGTCGTCGACGATGCGCTTGAGCCGCTGCACATTGAATTCCACGATACCGGTCAACTGCCGGGCCCGCGCTTCGCCGCTGTCCTCGGCCAACAGCGCATTGGCCTGGGCAATCGCCGCCAGAGGATTGCGGATTTCATGCGCAATGCCGGCCGAGACGCGGCCCATGGCCGCCAGCTTTTCCTGTTG
>CANFIC010000198.1 GCA_947446685.1 Burkholderiales bacterium | reverse complement strand
GCTGGCGTTGGTGATATGGCCGGCCTGGTCGTCGAAGAAGAAATCGGGTTCGAATTCGCGCAGGAATTCGCCCTTGGCCAAGCCGCCGAGGAACATCGCGGTATCGATGCCGATGTTCCAGTCCATCAAGGTGCGGATCGCGCGTTCATGCGCGGGAGCGCTGCGGGCGGTGACCAAGGCAGTGCGGATCTGCATCCGCTCCGAAGGTTGCCGCTGCAACTGGTGCAGCGCTTCAAGCACCGGCTTGAACGGCCCGGCGGCCAGAGGTAACCTGGCGCGGGCTGTTTCATGGGCCTGGAAGGCATCCAGCCCGTCGCGCTGGAAGACCTGTTCGGCTTCGTCGGAGAACAGCACGGCATCGCCGTCGAATGCGACGCGGACTTCATCCGGATGCGCGCTTGACGCCTGGGCAGATTTTGGAAAAACCCGCGCTGCGGCCACGCCAGCAGCCAGGGCCGAGCGCACATCGGCATCGTTGGCTGACAGGAACAGCTGCGCTTTGAGCGGCGCCAGATAGCGCCAGGGCGATTCGCCGCGGGTGAAAACGCCACGCTGGATCGCCAGGCCGTAATGTGCAGCCGAGCGGAACACGCGCATGCCCGAGACCGGGTCGTTGCGCGACAGCACCACCACCTCGACCCGATTCCGGCCTGCCTGGTTGAAGCCGAGCAACTTGTTGACCAGCGAGAAAGCCACACCGGGTTTGGCCGGCAGATCGAGCCGCTGCTGCTGCAGTTCCATATAGGCGCGATCGTCGCCGGCCTCGAACAACTGGTTCTCTTCCTCGAAGTCGAACAGCGCGCGGGATGAAATCGCGACGACCAGTTGTCCTTCGAGCGTGGCGGGCATTGCTTACTTGACCCAGGTGTTCAACTGGATGATGGGCAGCAACACCGCCAGCACGATCAGCAGCACTACCGCGCCCATTGCGACGATCAGCAGCGGTTCGAGCAAGGTCGCTGCGGCCATCGCGCGGCGCTGCACTTCGACGCTCAGCTGTCGCGCCGCACGCTCGAGCATCTGTGGCAACTGGCCAGTCTGCTCGCCAAGCCTGGCAAACATCGCCAGCAAGCCTGGGAAACGCTTCTTGCCCGCCAGGGCCGCGCCCAATGGCGCACCTTCCCTGACCTGCACCAGCGCGTCGAGCGCATCGGCCCGCATCGCACGGTTCGACAGCGTCTCGGCCGCAGCCTGCAAGGCTTTCAGGATCGGCACGCCAGCCCCGGCCAGCATCGCCAGCGTGCCGGCAAAGCGGGCGGCGTTATAGCCCCGCGCGAGCCGGCCGAGCAGCGGCAATTTGAGGAAGGCTGCATCGAAGCGCTGGCGGAATGCCTCGCGGCGCAAGGCCCAGGACAGCGTACTGGCCGCACCGATGACGGCCAGCAGCATCAGCCAGCCCCATTCGAGCACGAAGGCGCTGATCGCCAGCATGCTGACGGTCAGAAAGGGCAGGGCGCGCTTCGAGCTGGTGAAGACGGTGGCGATCTGCGGCACCACATAAGTGACCAGAAAAATCACGATCAGCAAGGCGATCAGTGACACGATCGCCGGATAGGCCATCGCGCCAATCAGCTTGGCGGCGAGATCGCGGCGTTCTTCCAGATCGTCGGCCAGCCGTTCCAGCACCTGACCCAGGGCGCCGCTCTGCTCGCCGGCAGCGATCACGCCGCGGAAAACGGCATCGAACTCGCGCGGTGCGCTGCCCAGGGCACTGGCAAAGGTCGAGCCGGCGTTGACCTCGGCCTTCAACTGCGACAGCAACTCGGCGATGCGCGAGTCTTCGCTCTCATCGGCCAGGGCGGTCAAGGCGCGTTCGATCGGCAGGCCCGAGCCGACCAGGCCAGCCAGTTGGCGCGTCCAGACTGCCAGCGCGGTGGCGCTGAAAACCCTGCGTTTGAAGCGGCTGTCCGACTCCTGGCCATGTTGTTGTACCGCCAGCATCGACAGTGGCACCAGGCCCTGGGCGCGCAGCATCGCCCGGGCGGCGCGCGGGTTGTCGGCTTCGATCATGCCGCTGCTGGCTTGGCCAGCAGCGCTCAGCGCCTCGTATTTGTACGCGGGCATGGCTACTCGCGCGTGACCCGCAACAGCTCGGCCGAACTGGTGATGCCAAGCGCCACCAGATGCTCACCGTCCTCTCGCATCGAACGCAGACCGGCGGCCCTGGCTGCCAGCAGCAATTCGGTCTCGGGCGCGCGCTGGTGGATCAGTCCGCGCACCTTGTCATCGGCAACCATCAGCTCGTAGACGCCGGTGCGGCCCTTGTAACCGGTACGCGCGCAGGCATCGCAGCCGACCGGCTGGTAGCTGCCCTGGGCATCGATGCGTTTGCATTCGACGCAAAGCTTGCGCACCAGTCGCTGGGCCAGCACACCAAGCAGGCTCGAACTGAGCAGGAAGGGCTCAATGCCCATGTCGGTCAGTCGCGTGACTGCGCTGGGCGCGTCATTGGTGTGCAAAGTGGCCAGCACCAGATGCCCGGTCAGCGAAGCCTGGATCGCGATCTGCGCGGTTTCATGGTCGCGGATTTCGCCGATCATGATCACATCCGGGTCCTGGCGCAGGATGGCGCGCAGCGCTTTCGCAAAGCTCAAGTCGATCTTGGCATTGACCTGGGTCTGGCCGATGCCGGGCAACTCATATTCGATCGGATCTTCAACCGTCAGCACATTGGTCGTGCCGGTATCGACAGTCTGCAGCGAGGCATACAAGCTGGTGGTCTTGCCGCTGCCGGTGGGCCCGGTCACCAGCACGATGCCGTGGGGCTGTTGCACCAGGCGCTGGAACGAGGCGAGCAACTCGCCATTCATGCCCAGGCCTTCGAGCGTGAACTTCGATTCGGTCTTGTCGAGCAAACGCAGCACCGCGCGCTCGCCATGGGCCGAAGGCAAGGTCGAAACGCGCACATCGATTGCACGGCCGCCGATGCGCAGCGAAATGCGGCCGTCCTGCGGCAGACGTTTCTCGGCGATGTCGAGCTCGGCCATGATTTTCAGCCGCGAGATCAGCGCCGCATGCAGGCCGCGATTGGGCTGCACGACTTCGCGCAAAGTCCCATCGACGCGAAAACGAACCGAGCTGGCGCGTTCATAGGGTTCGATATGGATGTCGCTGGCGCCGTCCTTGGCGGCCTGGGTCAGCAAGGCATTCAACATGCGGATGATCGGCGCATCGTTGGCGGCTTCGAGCAGGTCTTCGACCGCCGGCAGATCCTGCATCATCCGCGACAGATCGATCGCGCTTTCGACCTCGCCGACGACCACCGCGGCGCTCGATTCGCTGCCGGCATAGGCCGCGCTGATCCGTTCAGCCAAGGTCGCCCCGGCTTCTTTTTCCAGGCGATCGATGACATATTGCCGTTGCACTTCGGACAAGGTAGCAAGGCTGACTTCGGACGACGCCCACAAAACCAGGCTGCTGCCATCGTCTTCAAGCAGCACCAGATGGGCCTTGGCAAAGGCGTAGGGAAGCGGGTAGCGCATGCTCAGCTCATTGCGGTGCAGTTGTGCGCGGGGTGCTGATACCGCCCGCCGGTGTCGCCGGTCCGGCAGGCATCAGTGGTGCGCCGGTATCGGGCAAGACCGCGCTCGGCTTGGGCTGACTGACCTGCTGCAGCGCGCGGATGGTCTCGTAGCGATCAAGGGTCAGTTGGTCAGCCGACTGCTGGTTGCGCATCACCACCGGGCGCAGGAAAACCATCAGGTTGGTTTTGACCCGCTTGCGGTTTTCGCTCTTGAAGAGGTTGCCAACGAAGGGAATCGCGGCAAGTCCAGGCACCCGGTCCTCGCCATCGGTATATTCATCCTTCAACAATCCCCCGAGCACCAGGATCTGGCCATCGTCGACGACCACCGTGGTTTCGATCGAGCTCTTGTCGGTGGTCGGGCCGGCGCTGCTCGACAGACTCGGAACGACCGAGGAGTTCTCCTGGAACACCGTCATCCGTACCGTGCCACCCTCGCCGATCTGGCTGCGGATGCGCAGGGTCAGGCCGACATCCTTGCGGTCAATCGTCTGGAACGGGTTGACCGCGCCGCCAGTACCAGCTCCTGTGTTGGTGAACGAGCCGGTCACAAAGGGCACGTTCTGGCCGATCACGATCTTCGCCTCCTCGTTGTCGAGTGCCACCAGATTCGGTGTCGAGAGCACGTTGGCGCCCGACTGCGATTCCAGAAAATTGGCGATCGCGCCAAGCGTGTAGAAGTCACTGACTTTCTTCAGCAAACCGATATTCAGGCCAGCCGTGACCCCCCCCGAGACTGCGCTGGCAATGCCGCTCGCGCCCTGAGCGGTGGCCGCAGAAAGGTTGACGATATTGGCATTGCCGGTGCCGAAATTCGTCCCCATCCCGGTGATACTGCTGTCGCCCTTGGCCCCAAACAGGTTCTGCCATTGCACGCCAAATTGGGCGGCCTTGCTGGCGTCGACCTTGACGATCATCGACTCGACATAGACCTGGGCGCGGCGCTGGTCGAGTTGGTCGATGACACCGCGGATCTGCCGGTACATCGGCTCGGATGCGGTGATGATCAGCGAATTTGTCGATGGGTCGGCCTGCACGAAACCGCCGGTCGAAGGGCCTTGCGAGGCCGATACCGGCGTGGTCGCCGCGGCCGATGCCCCCCCGGGTGCCACCGCAGTCGGGGTCGGCGTCGTGGGCGTGCTGCTGCTTGAAGCAGAAGCGCCGCTGGCACTGCTGCTGAAGGCTGCGCGCAGCACCGTCGCCAGCTTGGCTGCATCGGCGTTCTTCAGGTAGACGACGCGGATATTGCCGCTCTCGGCTGATGGCTGGTCAAGGCGCTCGACCAGCGTCCTTGCAGCGGCCAGACGCGCCGGATTGGCGGCGCGCAGGATCAGACTGTTGCTGCGCGGATCGGCCAGCACCGTGACATTGCCGGACGGTTGACCCGGCGTGGTGGTGGCGCCCGCGCTGTCGGTCAGCTTTTGCGCCATCGCGGCGAGGTCCGAGGCGATCGCATGTTTGAGCGGCACGACCTCGATGTCGGTGCTGCCCGGTTGGTCCAGCGTTGCGATGATCTTGCCCAGACGCTGCAGGTTTTCGGCGTAATCGGTGATCACCAGGCTGTTGTTGCCCGGGTTGGCATTGATCGTGTTGTTGGGGCTGATCAGGGGCCGCAGCACCGCGACCAGATTATTGGCATTTTCGAAATTGATCTGGAAAATCTGCGTGACGACCTGGTCGCCGCGCTGCTTGGCGGTTCCGACCACCACCGAGCCCGCCTGCAATTTGGCGTCGGCCTCGGGAATCAACTTCAGCATGCCGGTGTTCTCGACCATGGTGAAGCCCAGGCCGCGCAAGGCTGCGAGATAGCTCAGATAAGCCTCATTGACGCTCAATGGTTGTTCGCTGTACAGAGTGATCTGTCCCTTGACGCGCGGGTCGATGATGATTTGGCGGTCAAGCATCACGCCGATCGCGCGTGTTACCGCTTCGATGTCGGCGTTGACGAAATTCAGCGTCACCGGCGTGCGTGACTTCAAGGCCGGCCGCGAAGCGGATTTGGCGGGGTTCGGTGCGGCAGGCGCTGTCTCGGCGGCCAGCAACGGCATGGCCGATATTGCGCAGGCCAGCGCCAATATTGCCGGTTTCTGCCGTATCGCCTTCAGGCGAAGCAATCCATTACGCGGAGTCATGCTGATCCAATCGATATGACGGAGCGCGCACCTTGGCGACGCCCGATGATGTTCAGGAGATTGTTCAAGGCGGTTTCGCGGCCGGGCGCGCTTGCCGCCTCACCCTTGAAATAGGTTTTCCCCGGGCCGCCCAGGCTGCCCTGGCCTGACAGCAGCAGCGCGCCGTCCGAAGTCGACAAGCTGATGCTGCTGGCTCCCGAATCACCGCCATCTGGAGTGATTCGCAAGCGGTAGCTGCCCAGCGGTGCCAGGGTCGACAACCGTGAGGATAAGTTACTCAGGTCCAGGTCGATCTGGCCCGACTGGCGCCAAAGCCCCTGGGCAAATTGCAGTCTCAAGTCATGCGCTGAAAGGCGCAGCAAGCCACCGAGTTGCAGCGTGTTCCAGGGTGTTCCCAATCCCGCCAACCAAGCGGCGGGCCAGCGAGCCAGCCAGTCGGACTGGTTCGACAGCGTGATCTCGAAACGGCCCAGGCCAGGCTTCAGCAGCATCTGCAGTTCGCCATTGATGCAGCAGGCCTGGCTGGCGCGCAGCAGCAAACCGGACGTCCTCAAACCGATTGACCAGCTCAATCTGCCTGGCAGGATGCTGGCGTCACGACTGCCACCGCCGCCGGTCAGCACCAGCATGCCGCTACCATTCCAGATGGTGCCGCGCGTCTCGGCGATCAAAAGCTGTTGGTTGCTGGCTGCAGCCACCGCGCGCGCCAGCCAACTGGCGGGCGCAAAGATGACAAGTGCGAGCATCATGCCGAGTAGCGCGGCGGCCATATTCCAGCCCAGACCCGCGCCAGGTCTTGTCTGCTTGCTTGCTCGGGTTGGCGCCAGCATCATCGCGCAGCTCCCGCCAGATCCAGCGTGATGCTGCCGTCATAGCCTTTCGGGCCGCGTTGCACCTGCGCTTGTATCGGTCTGGCTCTGGCCGCGCTGCGCACCTCGATCAGCCAGGCTTGCAGCGCCGCACCAGCGATGCCGCTGAAGTTAAGTACGGCCCTGTCTGCCTGGATGGTCAGACTTGCCTGGGGCCCGAGATGCTGGCTCGCCGCTTGCAAGGCCTGCATCGACTGCTCGGCGCTGACTGCAGGCACGGCACGAAGTTCGCTCGCCTCCAGCGCCAGGCGCTGCATCTGTTGCAAGCTCAGCTCAGCGGCATCGAGTTGGGCAGGCATTGCGCGCAGAACGCGCAATGCCGGTTGCAGCGCCAGCAGCCAGACCAGCAGCAGCGCCAGCCCGGCAGCGGCCAGACGCAAGATCAGCCGATCGCGTTCGCCCAGGCTTTGCCAATGAGATCGCAGCGCGCTGCCGATTTGCTGCAGGTTTGAAGTCTTGGGCTGCTTCATGGCTT
>CANFIC010000197.1 GCA_947446685.1 Burkholderiales bacterium | reverse complement strand
ATGACCCGGCAGTGATGCTGGCGGCCGACCGGCTGATCGACATGGGCCCCGGCCCAGGCGAGCGTGGCGGACAGATCGTTTTTGACGGTACGCCGGATTCGATCCGCGCGGCCGATACCTTGACCGGTGCCTATATGGGCGCCCGCAAGCATGTCGGCATGGGCCTGAAGCGGGCGGTCGAAGCGAGCAATCCGCGGCTGATCCTGACCGGCGCGACCGAACATAACTTGAAAAACCTGACGGTCGAGTTTCCGCTGCAGCGCCTGGTGGTGGTGACCGGTGTATCGGGCTCGGGCAAGAGCACCTTGATGCAGGACCTGCTCTATCCGGCGCTGGCAAGGCATTTCGGCCGCGCCACCGAGACGCCAGGCGTTCATGAAAGCCTGCTCGGCGCCGATTGGCTGGCCGATTCGGTTTTCGTTGACCAGTCGCCGATCGGCAAGACCGCGCGTTCGAACCCTGCCAGCTATGTCGGCGCATTCGACGAGTTGCGCAAGCTGTTCGCTGCGGCCCCGCTGTCGGCCGAGCGCAGCTATACGGCCGGCATGTTCAGCTTCAATGCGGGTGACGGGCGCTGCCCGAGCTGTGGCGGTTCGGGTTTCGAGCATGTCGAGATGCAGTTCCTGTCCGATGTCTATTTGCGATGCCCTGATTGCGACGGCCGGCGTTTCCGTGCCGAGATCCTCGATGTAAAACTGAGTCGGGCCGACCGCGAACTCAGCGTTGCCGATACGCTGGATCTGACCGTCAGCGAAGCGGTGCGGCTGTTCAAGGACGACCGCGAGGTGCTGGCCAAGCTGCAGCCGATCGTCGACGTCGGGCTCGAATATGTGAAGCTGGGTCAGCCGGTGCCGACCTTGTCGGGCGGCGAAGCGCAGCGGCTCAAGCTGGCGGGTTTCCTGGCTGAAGCGGCGACCAAGCCGCGCCAGGCGCTGGCCAAGAAGGGCACGCTGTTCATGTTCGACGAGCCGACCACCGGTCTGCATTTCGACGACATCGCCAAGCTGATGCGGGCGCTGCGCAAGCTGCTCGCGGTCGGGCATTCGCTGATCGTGATCGAACATAACCTCGACGTGATCCGTGCGGCCGATTGGCTGATCGACCTGGGCCCCGAAGGCGGCGAAGCGGGCGGCGAATTGGTCTGCAGTGGCACGCCTGAGCAGGTCAGGGAACATCCGACTTCGCATACGGCCAAGGCCATGCGCGACTATGCGCTGGTGATGGACCGGCCGGCGACCCAGCTGGCCCATTCGTCCCATTCGTCCCATATGGCCGAAGAAGGCCGGCCGCTGCAGACTTTGATGCGGGCCAAACGCGCGGCGGCCGAGCATTCGCTGCGCATCGGCGGCGTCGACCATGAGGTCATTCGCATCGTCAACGCACGTGAACATAACCTGCAATCGGTCGACTTGAGCATCCCGCGCGGCATCTTCAATGTGATCACCGGCGTGTCGGGTTCGGGCAAGAGCACGATCGCGTTCGACATCCTCTTCAACGAAGGTCAGCGCCGCTATCTGGAGTCGCTGAACGCCTATGCGCGCTCAATCGTTCAGCCGGCCGGCCGGCCCGAGGTCGACGCGGTCTGGGGCATCCCGCCAACGGTGGCGATCGAGCAGCGCCAGTCGCGTGGCGGCCGCAAGAGCACCGTCGCCACCGCCACCGAGGTCTGGCATTTTTTGCGCCTCCTCTACGTCAAGCTCGGCCTCCAGCATTGCATCCACGACGGCACGCCGGTGCGGCCGCAAAGCGTGGAATCGATCGCGGCGCAGCTGTTGCGCGACCACAAAGGCCAGCATATCGGCCTGCTGGCGCCGCTGGTGGTCAATCGCAAGGGGCTTTATACCGATCTGGCCAAATGGGCCAAGGCGCGCGGCCATACCCATCTGCGCGTCGACGGCGAGTTCTTGCCGACCGCCCATTGGCCGCGGCTTGATCGCTTCAAGGAACATCTGCTCGAACTGCCGGTCGGCGACCTGGTGATCGCCGTTGACAAGGAGGCTGAGCTGCGCCTGCTGTTGGCCAAGACCCTGGAGCTGGGCAAGGGCGTGCTGCATCTGCTGACGCCGCTCGACGGGCTGCAGACCGCGATCTCCGAAGGCCGCGGCACGGCTGATATCGGCAAGGTCAAAGTTTTCAGCACCAAGCGCGCCTGCCCGACCTGTGGTGTCAGCTATGGCGAACTCGATCCGCGCATGTTCTCGTACAACAGCAAGCATGGCTGGTGCGGCAGTTGTGTCGGCACCGGTCTGGCCTTGACGCGCGAGCAAAGACAGGCGCTCGATGATTCGAAGCCTGACGATGAGAAGAAGGGCCGCGAGCAGAGCTTTCCTTCCGAGGAGGCCGATGTCGAAGGCCTGGTCGATCAGCCTTGCGCCGAATGCCATGGCGCGCGCCTGAATCCGTCAGCGCTGGCAGTGACATTTGAAGGCCTGGCGATCAGCGCTGTGGCGGCCTGCAGCGTCAAGCAGGCCGGCGCTTGGGCGGCTGGCTTGAACCTGAGCGGCCGCGATGCCGAGATCGCCCGCGATGTGCTCAGCGAGATCCAGGGCCGGCTTGAATTCCTCGAAGAAGTCGGCCTTGGCTACCTGACGCTCGACCGTGCCGCACCCACGCTCAGTGGTGGCGAAGCGCAGCGGATCCGGCTGGCCGCGCAGCTCGGCAGCAATCTGCAAGGCGTCTGTTATGTGCTCGACGAACCGACGATCGGCTTGCACCCGCGCGACAACCAAATCCTGCTGAAAGCGCTGGGCCAATTGGCCGACCGGGGCAATACGCTGGTGGTGGTCGAACATGATGAGGATACGATCCGCCGCGCCGACCACATCATCGACATCGGCCCAGGAGCTGGCAAGCGCGGCGGCCGCGTCGTCGCCCAGGGCACGGTGGCCGAGCTGGCTTTGCAGCCTGATTCGGTCACCGGCCGTTTCCTGGCTCAACCGTTGATCCACCCGCTGCAACCGCGCCGCGAGATGCTCGCCGATGCGCCTCGCCTGCGCCTGCTTGAAGCCAGCTTGCACAACCTGAAGCAGGTGAGCATCGACCTGCCGTTGCACCGCTTGGTGGCCGTGACCGGCGTTTCGGGCAGCGGCAAGAGCACGCTGGCGCGTGATGTGTTGCTGGCGAATATGGCGCAGGCGGTGCCGCTGCGGCGGGCGCCAGCGCGCTGGATCGGCTGCGCCAGCATCGAAGGCCATGAAAAGGTCGACCGGGTGCTTGAAGTCGACCAGACGCCGATCGGCAAGACGCCGCGTTCATGCCCGGCGACCTATATCGGCTTCTGGGATGCGATGCGCAAGCTGTTCGCTGAAACGCTCGAAGCCAAAGCGCGCGGTTATGCGCCGGCGAGGTTCTCGTTCAACACCGGTGCTGGCCGTTGCCCGGGCTGTGAAGGCCAGGGCATGAAGACGATCGCGATGAGCTTTCTGCCCGATGTGAAAGTGCTTTGCGATCAATGCCATGGCCAACGCTTCAACCCTGAAACGCTTGGCGTCACCTGGCGCGGCAAGAACATCGGCGATGTGCTGAAGATGGAAGTCGACGAAGCGGTCGAATTTTTCGCCGCGATGCCGGCCATCGGTCATCCGCTGAAGCTGTTGCAGGATGTGGGGCTCGGCTATCTGACCCTCGGTCAGCCTTCGCCGACGCTGTCAGGCGGCGAAGCGCAGCGCATCAAGTTGGTCAGCGAATTGGTCAAGGTCCGCGACGACGTGGCCCGCCGCGGCCAGAAAGCGCCGCACACACTCTATGTGCTGGACGAGCCGACCGTCGGCTTGCACATGGCCGATGTCGAACGCCTGATCCATGTGCTGCACCGCCTGGTAGCGGGCGGGCATTCGGTGATCGTGATCGAACATGACCTTGATGTGATCGCCGAAGCCGACTGGGTCATCGACCTGGGCCCCGAAGGCGGTGACGCTGGCGGCAGCGTGGTGGTCGCTGGCACACCCGAAACCGTTGTCGCGACTGCAGCATCGCATACCGGACAGGCGCTGGCGGGGAGGCTAGGTCGGCAGAAATAGTCGGGACGGGTGTTCGTCGATCTGGCCGGGATGTCGCAATTTATTAACAAATAGTTAACATTGGTCTGCTAAAGTGTTTTCCGTAGTTGCGAGAAATTAACCAATTCACGCGGACCATGCTGACGTCAGCATTTCCTCGGGGGATCGATTGGTTTCGGACCAACCCGGACAACAAGAACTCCACCCCCGAAGATGAAACGACGCTTATCTGTCCTTGCTGTCCTGAGCCTTGTCTGTCTGTCGATCTCTTCAGCGCAAGCGCTGGAAGTCGGTCAAATGGCCGCTGACTTCGAACTCGCCGGGCGCAATGCCGCAGTCAAGCTCAGCGATTACAAAGGCAAGACCGTCTACCTCGATTTCTGGGCCTCCTGGTGCGGGCCTTGCAAACAGTCCTTCCCCTGGATGAACGAGATGCAGTCGCGCTACGGCAGCAAGGGTTTGCGTATCGTGGCGATCGATGTGGACCGGAACAGCGACGATGCCAAAGCCTTTTTGAAGGACAACCCGGCAAACTTCGAGATTGCGTTTGACCCGAATGGCAAGACGCCACGTGCTTTTGCTGTCAAGGGCATGCCGACCTCGATCTTGATCGGCCCTGACGGCAAGGTGCTGATGGTGCACAGCGGTTTCAGGCCAGAGGAAAAGCAAGCGCTTGAAAATCAGATCAAACTGAGCTTGAAGGAACAATGATGAAGGCAGCAATATTGAGGATTTTGCTGCTGAGCGCCTCTTGCGGCTTGGCAGCTTGTGCCACGTTGGGTCAGGTCAGTCCCTGGGAAAAAGGCAATCTGGCCAAGCCTGAGATGGGTTTCGAAGGCGACCGCCTCGACACCAGTTTTGTCGAACATACCTACAGCAGCAAGGAAGCCTCGTCTGGCGGTGCCGGTGTCGGTGGCGGCGGCTGTGGCTGCAACTGAAGCAGACCTCATGACGATAGCAAAGACTTCGATGCAGCCCCAAGAAGCCGCCCCGACCGAATCGGCCCCGCTGCAGACATTGGGCGCCGCCCTGCTGGCCGCTGCAATGGCCTTGCCACTGGCAGTTCAGGCCGAAAGCGCGCCGGAACATGGCCAGATCAGCCTGAAACATCTGGATTATCTCGACAGCCAGCCCGGTGCTTCACGCATCCGGGTGCGCACCACGGCGCTGTCGGTGCTGGCACCGGTCGGCAGCGACTGGCTTGTTGGCGGGACGCTGACCACGGACGGGATCTCGGGTGCCTCGCCGGCCTACCAGAGCTCTGCGTTGACCAAGATGCACGATGAACGACATGCGGTCGACACCGAATTGACGCGCTATTTTTCAAACGGCAGCCTCACCTTGGGCGCCAGCCTGTCGAAGGAATCGGACTATCTGTCGCGCGGCCTGTCGGCGCAAGCGACCCATTCGAGCGAAAGCAAGAACACCACCTGGTCTTTCGGCCTTGGCGTCAACAATGACTCGATCAACCCGAACAACAAGGTCGTTGTCAACGAGAGCAAGAAGGTCAATGCGCTGCTGCTGGGCGTGACCCAGGTGTTGACGGTCGACGACATCGTCCTGCTCAACCTCGGCCATTCAGGCGGCCATGGGTATTTCTCGGATCCGTACAAATTTGCCGACAAACGACCGAGCGACAAGAACAGCGACACGCTGATGCTGCGCTGGAATCATCACCTTGAAACACTGGGTGCCACGGCAAGGATGAGCTATCGCCATTACAGCGATAACTGGGGCATCCGCTCGCATACCTTTGGCCTGGAATATGTCCAGCCTATGGGTCGGGGTTGGACCGTGACGCCTTTGCTGCGGGTCTACAGCCAGAGCGCAGCCAGCTTCTATGTGCTGCCGGATGCCAGCAGTTATCCCTTCTCGCCATCGACCAAGGGCGACTATTCGGAAGACCAGCGCGTTTCGGCCTTCGGTGCACATACCTTCGGCTTGAAGGTCGCCAAGCAACTCGATGCCGATTGGTTGGTCGACCTGAAATTCGAACAATATGGCCAGCGTTCGGGCTGGCGCCTGTTCGGCGATGGCAGCCCGGGCCAGATGCCTTTCAATGCCCGCAGTGTGCAGGCAGGGTTGTCGCGGCAGTTCTGAGGCTGATGCTTCAGCAATAGGTTTGCAGGCTGCCGAATGAGGACTTTCCGGATCCCGTTCAAGGCGATGGCCAGCGCTTGTGAACTGGTCCTCGCGGTCGACGATGAGCCGCAGGCGCAGGCTTTGGCAAAGGCCGCGATCGGCGAAATCCAGCGCATCGAGGCCAAATATTCTCGTTACCAGCCGGACAGCATCATCTCGCGCATCAATGCGGCTGCCGGCCTGCAAGCGGTGGCATGCGACGACGAGACCTGGTCCTTGCTCGGCTATGCCGACAGCTTGTACCGCGCCAGCGACGGCCTGTTCGACATCACCTCGGGCGTGTTGCGGCGGGCCTGGAATTTCCAGCAACCGCTCTTGCCGTCGCAACAGGCCTTGGCGGATCTGCAAAGCTTGATCGGCTGGCCAAAGGTCGAACGCGAGCAGCAGCGGGTGCGCTTGTCTGCACCTGGCATGGAACTCGACTTCGGCGGCTTCGGCAAGGAATATGCGGCCGACCGTGCCGGCGCCATTCTGGCTTCGTCAGGCCTGCGCCATGGCTATGTCAACCTGGCGGGGGATATGCGGATGCTTGGGCCCAAACCCGATGGCATGCCCTGGATGATCGGGATCCAGGACCCGCGCGACAAGACAGCGATTCTCGCCACCATCCCGGTCGAGCGCGGCGGCCTGGCCACCAGCGGCGACTACGAGCGTTTCTTTGAGCTCGACGGCAAGCGTTACTGCCATATCCTCGATCCGCACAGCGGGCAGCCCGTCACCTATTGGCGAACGGTCAGCGTGGTCGCGCCGCTGGCCGTCGTGGCAGGCAACTGTGCAACCATCGCGATGCTCAAGCAGGCCGAGGGCCTGGCTTTTCTCGAGGCTTGCGGCATGGATTACCTCGCGGTAGACCATCAAGGTGAGATTCACGTCAAGCGGGCTATCGAAGCTTGACTCCACGACTAGCCCCGATTTGTCAGGCATTTAACAACCATAGCTAGAAGAATCT
>CANFIC010000196.1 GCA_947446685.1 Burkholderiales bacterium | reverse complement strand
TGCAGCCCGTCGGGTGAAAAAGTCGGCGCGCTGTTGGTGCCGCGGAAGTTGGCCAGCATGCGGCGCCGCCCGGTCGACAAGTCCTGCACCCAGACCACGGCTTTGCGCGACTCGAACGACACATAGGCAAGTTCATGGCCGTTTGGCGACCAGGCCGGCGAGATGATCGGGTCGGCACTGGACAGCGCGACCTGGCCACCTTCCCCATCGGCATCGGCGATGCGCAGGCTGTAGCGGCCGCCGGCCTTGGTCACATAGGCCATGCGGGTGGCGAAGACGCCGCGCTCGCCGGTCAGCTTCAGATAGATCGCGTCGGCAATCCGGTGCGCCGCGAGCCGCACATCGTCGGGCGCCACCGCATTGGCTTCGCCGCCGAGGTCCTGGCCTTTCACCACATCCCAGAGCTTGAAGCGCAGGTCGACCCGGCCATCGGCCAAGCGGCTGACCGAGCCCGCCGCCAGGGCATCGGCGTTGCGGGCGCGCCAATCACTCCAGGCCGGCAAGCTGGTCTCCGACAGGCCCGCCGGCGCATCGACGATGCGGAACTGTCCGCTGCGCTCGAGATCGGCGCGGATGATCGCCGCCACCGCCTGGCCGCTGCCGACTTCATTGACGAAATCGGGCAAGGCCACCGGCATCTGCGAGCCGCCGACACCAGAGATTTCGACGCGAAACTGGGCCATGGCCGGCAGACCCAGCAGCGCGGCTGTGCCGCCCAGCAAAGTACGGCGCGACAGCTGGGTCAGCGGCTGGAGAAATGGCTTCAGGTAGGACATGGGCTCGCGATCATGGCTGCTGCGCTGTCGCGCACAAGCCGGTGATTTTGCCTCAGGGCTGCTTTGCATGGCTCAAGGCGAATGGGTGCAGCGCGGATCGGGATGGGATGCAAGGTGCATCCGCAGCGCAATGCTGGCTATCATCAGCGCAAACCAGCAGGAGAAACGCATGAGCCAGACCGCAAATATTTGCCGCTATCCGACGCCCGATCCTGCCCTGCTCGGAGACCTGCCCGAAGACGTCCGGCAGCGCATTCTGGATGTGCAGGAGAAGGCCGGCTTCGTTCCCAATGTGTTCCTGGCGCTGGCGCGCAGGCCGGATGAATTCCGCGCCTTCCTGGCCTATCACGATGCCTTGCTGCTGCGCGACTCGGGCCTGAGCAAGGGAGAGCGCGAGATGATCATCGTCGCCACCAGCGCGGCCAACCATTGCCTCTATTGCGTCGTCGCCCATGGCGCGATCCTGCGCATCCATGAAAAGGCACCGATGCTGGCCGACCAGGTGGCGACCAATTACCGCAAGGCCGACATCACGCCGCGCCAGCAAGCGATGCTCGACTTTGCCCTGAAGGTCTGCCTGCATTCAGGTACGGTGGGTGACGCCGACTATGCGGCGCTCTACCCCCATGGTTTCAACGACGAGGACATCTGGGACATCACGTCGATCACCGCCCTGTTCGGCCTGTCGAACCGACTCGCCAACAGCATTTCCCTGCGCCCGAATGCCGAGTTCTATCAGCTCGGCCGGCAGCCGCGGCCGCCCAAGGGACGCTCTGCATAACTCAACGCGAGCGGGTGCGGATCGGGATGGGATGCAACGCCACAGACTGCCCGAGGCCGCAACAGCACAGGCCGTGAGGGGTTATGCAGAGCATCCCAAGACCTGAACATTTTTCTCGAATGGCAATTTTGCCGGTAGAGTCCGCTGGTCCATCACCCCAACCGAAAGAGTTACAACATGCGCCCTTCTCTCCTCATGGTTCTGTCCGTTCTGGGCATCTGCAGCACCGCTCAGGCGCAGACCCTCGACAAGGTCAAGGCCAGCGGCAGCATCACGGTGGCCTACCGTGAGTCGTCTATTCCTTTTTCCTACCTCGGCGGCGATGCGCAACCGGTCGGCTTTGCCTGGGAAATCTGCGGCAAGCTGGTCGAACAGGTCAAGAAGGCCACCGGCCGCGCCGATCTGAAGGTCAGCACCCAGGCGGTGACCTCGCAGAACCGGATTCCGCTGCTGCAGAACGGCACCATCGACATCGAATGCGGGTCGACCACCAACAACAGCGAGCGCGGCAAGCAGGTCGCTTTTGCCACCAATTATTTTTATACCGGTACCCGGTTGCTGGTGAATGCGAACTCGGGCATCAAGAGCTTCGCCGACCTGAAAGGCAAGAAAGTCGTGTCAACAGCCGGAACGACGAACTTCCAGTTGCTGCGCAAGCTGAACGCTGAGCAGAACATGGGCTTCGAGCTGCTGGCCGCCAAGGACCATGCCGAATCGGCCTTGCTGGTGCAGCAGCACCGCGCCGACGCCTTCGGCATGGATGACATCCTGCTCTACGGCCTGCGCGCGAGTGCGCAGAACCCGGCCGAGTTGGCCGTCGTCGGCGAGGCGCTGCAGGTCGAGCCCTACGCGATCATGCTGCGCCGCGATGACCCGAGCTTCAAGAAGCTGGTCGACGACAGCCTGGCCGCGATGATGAAGAGCGGCGAATTCGAAGCCCTCTACAAGAAATGGTTCCAGTCGCCGATCCCACCCAAAGGCATCAATCTGAATGCGCCGATGAGCAAGGAATTGATCGACAACCTGAAGGCCTTGTCGGACAAACCGGCGATGTGATTACAGCAGCACGATGTCGTAATGCTCGGTCTGGTTCATCGGCTCGGCGGTCAGCGAGATCGGCTTGCCGATGAAGTCAGACAGGCCAGCGAGATGCTGGCTTTCTTCGTCGAGCAGCATCTCCACCACATTGGCCGCAGCGACGATGCGGAACTCCTTCGGGCTGAACTGGCGTGCTTCGCGCAGGATCTCGCGCATGATGTCGTAGCAAACGCTGCGCGCGGTCTTGATCTGGCCCCGGCCCTCGCAAGTCGGGCAGGGTTCGCAAAGGATTCGCGCTAGTGATTCACGCGTGCGTTTGCGGGTCATCTCGAGCAGACCGAGCTGGGTGAAGCCGCCGACGGTGACCTTGGTGCGGTCGCGGCTCAACTGCTTGCGGAACTCGGACAACACTGCGGCCTTGTGCTCTTCGCGCGCCATGTCGATGAAGTCGGCAATGATGATGCCGCCCAGATTGCGCAGCCGCAGTTGCCGGGCGATTGCTCCCGCGGCCTCCAGATTGGTCTTGAAGATCGTGTCTTCGAAATTGCGGGCGCCGACGAAGCCGCCGGTGTTGACGTCGATCGTCGTCATCGCCTCGGTCTGGTCAAAGATCAGATAGCCGCCCGATTTCAGATCGACCCGCCGGGCCAGCGCACGGACCAGTTCGGCGTCGACATTGTTCAGATCGAAGATCGGGCGCTCACCGCTGTAATGCTCGAGCTTGGCTGATGCGGCAGGCATGTACAGGTCGCCAAATCCTTGCAGCACTTCAAACTGGCTGCGTGAATCGATGCGGATCGAAGCGGTGCGTTCGTGGACCAGGTCGCGCAACACCCGCTCGACCAGGCTGAGGTCCTGATGCAGCAGCGAGCCCGGCGGCTTGGTCGAAGCGCCCTCGCGGATACGGTTCCAGGTCTTGCGCAGGTAGGCGATGTCGGCAGCCAGCTCTTCATCGCTGGCATCTTCGGCATTGGTGCGCAGGATGAAGCCGCCGCCACCACCCTCGTCGGGGCGCCCGATCAGCACTTGCATGCGGGCGCGCAGCAACTCGCGCGCTTCGGGCGAGCCGATCTTTTGCGACACGCCGATATGTTCGTCCTGGGGCAGAAACACCAGCATGCGCCCGGCGATGCTGATCTGGCTCGACAGACGCGCGCCCTTGGTGCCGATCGGGTCCTTGATCACCTGCACGGTCAAGGCCTGGCCCTCGAAGACCAGCCGTTCGATCGGCATCGCCGCGCCTGCCTCGGCATGGTAGCTGCGGGCGCTGACGCCATTGACATGCAGATCGGCCACATGCAGAAATGCTGCGCGTTCAAGGCCGATGTCGATAAAGGCCGATTGCATGCCCGGCAACACGCGCGCGACCTTGCCCAAATAGACATTGCCGACCAGGCCCCGCTCCAGCGAGCGCTCGATATGCAATTCCTGCACCGCGCCGTTTTCAACCACCGCCACCCTTGTTTCCTGCGGCGACCAGTTGATCAAGATGTCTTCCATTGCCCGTTCCTTTTACCGATTACCAGCTCAAAACCTGAAACCCCATGGCTGCAGCAACTGCGCGGTCTCATACAAGGGCAAGCCCATGATGGCCGAATAGCTGCCATGGATCGAGCTGATCCAGGCTGCCGCCTGACTCTGGATCGCATAAGACCCGGCCTTGCCGAAAGGCTCGCCACTGGCCACATAGCGGCGCAGTTGTTCGGCAGGCACCGGGGCGAACTCGACCTCCGAAATATTCAGCACCGAGCTGCGCCGGTCCGGCGTTCCCACCGCGACCGCCGTGATGACGCGATGGCGGCGCCCGGACAGCAGGCTCAGCGTTGCGAAAGCATCTTCGGCATCGACCGGTTTGCCCAGAATGAGCTGGTCAAGCGCCACGGTGGTATCCGAGCAAAGCACCGGTGCGGCAGGCAGACCGCGCGCTGCCAGGCGCAGCAGCGCCGCGTCGAGCTTGGCTTCGGTGACGCGCGCGACATAGGCTTCGGGCAGCTCGCCCGGCAGCACCGCTTCCAGCGCTTCGGCGTCTTCATCGTCGCCGGGCAGCAACAGCTCGAAGCGCATGCCCAACTGGTCGAGCAACTGGCGCCGGCGCGGGCTTTGCGAAGCGAGGTAGATGAATTCCGGGCGCATCGGCTTACTCACGGTGATAGGGGTGGCCGGTCATGATCGTCCAGGCCCGGTAAAGGCCCTCGGCCAGCAGCACGCGGGCAAAAGCATGGGGCAGGGTCAGGTCCGACAGGCGCAACGTCTCATCGGCTGTTGCTTTCAATGTTGGCGCCAGACCGTCAGGCCCGCCGATGATCAGGGCGACATCGCGCCCGTCACCCATCCACAGCTTCATCCGGGCCGCCAATTGCAGGCTGCTGCGGCGCTCGCCATGCTCGTCGAGAATCAGCCGGCGCACGCCCTTGGGCAAGGCCGCCTCGATGCGCAAGGCTTCGGCCGCCATCAATTGCTCGGCCGTCTTGCTGCCACGCGTCTCGGCCTTGACGGCTTTCAGCTCGAGCCGCAGCTCTGGCGGAAAACGCTTGGCGAAATCCTCATAAGCGCTGTCGGCCCAAGCCGGTTGGCGCAGCCCGACAGCGACCAGCAGCAAGCGCATCTGCGCTTAGACGCGGGTTGCGGTCTTTCTGGCAGGCCTGGCAGCCTTGACCGCGACCTTCTTGGCAGCGGGCTTGGGCACGCCGACCTTGATGATCTTGTTGACCGGGGTCTTGACGCCGACGGTACGGGTCACGCCCTTCTTGGCCGGGACCTTCTTGGCCACCGGCTTGGCTGCCGGGGCTCGTTTGACGGGAACCGGCTTGGCCACGACGGCCTTGACCGCGGTCTTTTTCGCTGCCGTTTTCTTCACCGGCGCTGCGTCTTCTGAAGCCTTGACCAAGCGCGTCTCGCCGTCGCCAAGCTTGAGCTTGACCGGCTTTTCGCCCCAGATTTCTTCCAGGTGGTAGTAATCACGGATCGCCGGTTGCATCACATGGACAACGGCAGCACCGCAGTCAACGATGATCCATTCGCCGTTCTCGCCGCCTTCCATGCGCAGCACCTGCATGCCCCGGCCCTTGACCGTCTCGCGCACGCTGGATGCCAGTGCCTTGGTTTGACGGTTGCTGGTGCCCGAGGCAATGATCACGCGCTCGAACAGCGGCGACAGGTGCTCGGTGTTGAAGACCACGATGTTCTGGCCCTTCACGTCCTCGAGACCATCGACGATGGCGCGTTGCAGTTTTCGAATGTCCATTCAGTGCTCGCTGTAAAGACGGTGTTGGGCAATATACCCCGCCACCGCGTCGCCCACCATGGGGCGGATGTCCTGAGCACGCGAGGCCAGCTCGCGTACTTGGGTAGATGAAATCTGCATTGCCGGCATCTCCAGCAACTGCATGCCTTGCGGCGCTGCGGCGATCACTTGCTCGACCTCCGCTGACGCTTTGACTCGCTGCCCTGCGCGCGCTGCCACAGCCAGGGTCACCAGCGCCAGCAGCTCGCGCCATTGGTGCCAGGTATGCAGACGCTCGAACTGGTCCTGGCCGATCACCAGGAACAGCTGCTCGCCCGGATGACTTGCCACCCGCGCGCGCACCGTGTCTATCGTGTAGCTGGCGCCATCTCGCGCCAGCTCGCTGTCGTCAACGCTGAAGCGCGCCTCATGCGCCACCATCAGCTCGACCATGGCGCGCCGGTGCAAGGGCGAAGCCAGCCCGCGCCCATCGCCTCGATCAACCTTTTGCCAGGGCCGGCCAGCCGGCAGCCAGAGCAAATGATCGAGATGCAGCTGCTCCAGCGCCGATTGCGCCAGCTTCAGATGCGCCAGATGCACCGGGTCAAAGCTGCCGCCAAACAAACCCGTCCTGCCGGCCTTTACTGCCATGAAGGCATCGCCGACTCATGCGCCCATTCACGTGGACGCAGAAAATCGCTGTAAAGCCTGGCCTCTGGCGTGCCTGCTTCGGGCGACCAGTTGTAGCGCCATTTGACGATTGGCGGCATCGACATCAGGATCGCCTCAGTGCGCCCGCCCGACTGCAGGCCGAACAAGGTGCCGCGGTCGAAGACCAGATTGAACTCGACATAACGGCCGCGCCGGTAGGCCTGGAAATCACGCTGATGCTCGCCGTAAGGCAGGGCCTGGCGCCGCAAGGCAATCGGCAGATAAGCCGGCAAGAAGGCATCGCCGACCGAGCGCAGGGTCGCAAATGCGGCCTCGAATCCACCTTCGGCGAAATCGTCAAAGAAGATGCCGCCGATGCCGCGCGGCTCATCGCGGTGCTTCAAGAAGAAATACTCATCGCACCAGGTCTTGAAGCGCGGGTAGAGCGGCTCGCCATGGGGTTTCAGCGCAGCCTCGCAGCTGCGGTGGAAATGCTGGGCGTCGCTCTCGAAACCGTAATAAGGCGTCAGATCCATGCCGCCGCCGAACCATTGCACCGCGTCCCGGCCGGCCGGTTGGGCGGCGAACATACGCACGTTCATGTGGACGGTCGGCACGAAGGGGTT
>CANFIC010000195.1 GCA_947446685.1 Burkholderiales bacterium | reverse complement strand
CAACCTGACCCGCAAGGTCTCGCTCAACGATGCCAGCTACATCGCAATGAGCAAGGGCCTCGCTGCTGGCGCCACCAACCTGCTGCTCGCCCTGCTGGCCGGCGCCGAGTTGCCAAGTACCAGTACGGTGCTGGCCGCCGGCCTGTTGGGCTTCATCAGTTACGGCGCCAGCCTGGTGCTGTTCGTTCTGGGCTTGCGGCATCTGGGCGCAGCGCGTACCGGCGCCTATTTTTCGGTCGCGCCCTTTGTCGGCGCATTGGTCGCCATCGTCTTCTTGGGCGAGGCGGTCACATCACAGCTGATCGTGGCAGGTGCATTGATGGCCGTCGGCCTGCTGCTGCATCTGACTGAGCGCCATGCCCATGAGCACCTGCACCAGCCGATGCTGCACAAGCATTTTCATCAACATGGCGATGACCCGCACCACGACCATGGCCATGAAATCCCGGTGCCACCGGGCACCCGACATTCCCATGAGCATCAGCATGAACTACTGAGCCACAGCCACGCCCATTTCCCTGATGCCCATCACCGGCATAGTCATTGAACCCAGTCAAACTAGTCCGAGCCGCGCGCTGATCAGAACCTCATCCAACTGATAAAAAACCTGGTTGTGCCGCTCCGTCAGCGGCCCGCCGCCCGGGATGACCGAGCCGTCGGGCAAGTAGCCGACAGCCTTGAACTTCCATTGGCCCTGGATCAGCTTCAGATTGCCGACATGCAGCCCGGCAGCGTCGATCACGGCCTGCATCTGTGGGTTGATTGGTTCGAGCTTCATTGGCTGCTGCATAGGGCGTTCAGTTCGGCGGCGGCTCCAGTTCCTGGCGCCTGATCTCGCCGATTTTCATCTCGATATAGTCCTGCCGCTCGACCTCGTGCAGTTGCAGAGCATAGCGCTCGGTGGCGCTGAACCAGCCCTGCAAGCGCTGCGGCATTTGCTGTGCTGTCGGCGCGTCAAGGTAGGCTTCGATCGCCAGGTGGTAGCGCATCGTGTTGCGCTCCAGCAGGCCGCGCAGCCCGCCAACCAGCGGCCCGTCCTCGCGTTGACCCATGCGGCTGAAACCGACCTTGTCATGCCCGAGCGTGGCCAGATAGGCTTGCGTGGCCAAGCGTGCTGCCAAGCCGGACGAATAGGAATAAGTCAGGTGCAGCAGACTTTGGCCCGGCGTGAAAGGCATGGCCTCGAGCAGGATGCGCAGGTCCTTGCCGCCCATCGGCCCCTCGGGCGCCAGCAGCTCGACCCTCAGATAACCATCGCCAACGACCAGCGGGCGGTAGTCGAACTTCACCCAATAAGCGCTGCTCAGCGGCTGGTCGAACTTGCGCCCGATCCCGACATCGATCAAGTCACGCGGCCCGTTCCCCGTGGCCCGGCAATACTTCACATTCAGATGCAGGATCAGGATGCTGCACCAGGGCTTGGCCTGGGCCAGCGGTTGCCGCAGTTCGGCAAAAGGATGCTCGATCAAGGCATAGACATCGCCCTGCATGCGCCCCGCAGTCTCGGTCGACTGCAGGTACAAGGGCCGGTCGAAAACATTGCTGGCTGCCTGCTGTTTCACGCTGTCAAAGCGTGACCGCAACTCAGCCGCACTCTGCGCCCAGACGCTGCCGCAACAGAGCAGCAGCAACAAGCTTTTGACCCAGATCGACACCATGCCCGGACGCCTCAGCATTGATTGCGTAGCGTCCATGATTGGCCGGCGGCCGTTACCGGCGCATGACCTTGCTCAAGCCCGCGCCCCGGTCAAGGGGCGCTCAACTCACCAATACATGCCCGTATTGATCCTGACGACTTGAGGCCCTGCATAGCTGGGCTGTGGGCCGTTGACGATCAGGTCGCCGAACATGTTCTTGTCCCGATAACCAAGAGTGAAGAAGATGTTGCCCGCGCTGCAGACATTGCGGTCGATTGAGTTAGCGCTGAACACGCCCAAAGCCTTCTGGCAACCCGGCGTGCCGCCGCCGGCCAGATCGCGGTAATAGCTGATTGCGTTGGCCTGCGTGAAACCAGCGCCAACCACCAGGCCTGAGCTGCCGAACGGTCGCGTTGCCGCCACCGTCAACCGCAGCCCACTGGCGCCATTGTCCGCACCGGTGAAGTCATAGCTCTGCGGAATCCGTTTGGCCGAGGTGTACTCGGCCGCCACCGTTGCCTGCAGGATGATCGATAGCGGCAAGGTCTGGCTGCGCGTGGCATTGACATAGAACTTCAGGAAGTTCGTGCTCATGCCGCGCACATCGCCAATCGGCCCGAGCACCGGCTCGACCCTGGCGGCCATGTTCTCGATCTTGTTGGCGATCGAATCCGAGTCCATCGAACCGAACCAACCCGGCAAGGCGCGCTTGACGCTCAGGTTGACTTGACTTTGCCCTCTGTATCCCCACCAGTCATCAAACCGCTCGAACTTCAAACCGGTGCTGATGGCGGTGATCTTGTCGTGCCCATCGACATAGCGGTAGCCTGCCGGATGATCGAAGATAGTGTTGTAGACGGTCGCTGCCGTTGCATCGCGCCGCTCGAAACCGAAGAACCACAGCGGTGTACCGAGCTTGTAGCGTTCCAGATCCACCGGCCGCTCGTACTGCACTTCGTAGAACTGCGAGCCGCCCTCGTACCTGATCGCGTTATTGCCGGTCTCAGCCGGGTCGAGCCGGTAATACAGCGCCGAACTATTGAACATCAAGCGCCCGCCGTTGGTGCCAACCGGACGCTGGTAATTCAACGTGTAGCCACCAAACAGCTGCGGATTGGGCACGCTGCCCAGCGCCGACAGGGTCAGCACGTCGCCAGTACCGGTCACGTTGTTCAAAGTCTTGCTGACCGTCAAACGATTTTTCGAAGTAAAGCGGTTGCCGTCGTTGGACAGCGCCACTGTGCCGGTGTCGTCCAGCTCGGTCACTTCGAGCACCAGATCGGTCAGCCCGAAGCTTGATTTCTTCAAGGTCGGCTTGACCCGCGCACCCGGGATCCGCGCCACCAGGCGCAGCCTGGCCTCAAGCTCTTGCGCATTGAGCACCTTGCCGCGCAGATCGATCAACTGATCGAAGAACACCTTGGCCTCGTAACGGTAGCTGCTGGCGCCGGCCAACAACACCGAGCCGAGCTTGTCTTCCTCGATCTGCAGCACCACGCTGCCGTCCTCCACCCGCTGTGGCGGCACGATACAGCGCGAGGTCACATAGCCCCGGTCCGCATAAAGCTTGGTGATCTTGACAGCCATTTCCTGCAGATCGCCCGCAGTCACCGATTTGCCCACATAGCCCCGCACCTGATCGGCCAGCACCGATTCTTGCAGCACCGTGTTGCCGATGACCTTCAGCGTTTGCAGCGTAAAGCTCGGTGCATTGGTCTGGTTTTCTGCCTTGGGCTTGGCGCTCTCGTCGAGCTTCAAGGTATCGAGCAGGGTTTCGCCCTTGCCCGCATCAGGCCCGCGCTGGCCGGGCCGGCGCAAGGTGTCTTCGATCTCGTTGATGCGTGCCGGCTGCGGCACCAGCACGCCCGGCAGCTCAGCCGCCCGGCTCGGCGCGGCCCACAGCATTGCCAAGACCGCTGCTGTAGCGGCAAGTCCTGTATTGCGCATCATGGGCAAGTCGTCTGCTGAACGTTGACCGCGTTGATCTTGCCCAGCACCGTGGTCTTCATTGCAGCGGGCAGCGTGGCCACCATCGTGCAGACCTGTGCCTGGCTGGCCAGCAAATAGATCCAGTCATAGCCGCCGGCGCAGGATGTGCCGGATGCGCGCTGGCAAACCAGCATGACCGCGCCGTTCAATACCTTGTTGGTTGTCGGGTCGGTGAAGCCGAAGTTCAGGTCGATCCGCATCATCAGGTTGCTCGTTGGCGAGTAACGCCAGGTCGCTGAGCTGGATTCGTAATTGGCGGTGACCGGTGCGGTCCCCATCAAGCCCGAGAATGGCAAGCCCGTGGCGGCGACTTGCACATCGCCGCCGGTCTGGCGCGTCAAGGCAAAGCCGGTCGTGCGGCCGAACACGGTCCACGCGTTAGCGGCCGTTGTCAGGCCCTGGGTGATGGCGTCGATCTCATAGTTGGGAATCAGCCGCAGCGCAGCAACGCGGGCGTTCAAGGGCGCATCCGGATCCACGGTCGGCACCGTCTGGGCGGTCTGCAACGCCGCCGCAGTCGACGTGACTTGCGCCGACAGATCGCTCACCAAGGTGGCGACTGCAGCGGTGCTGGTGGTGGTGGCCAGGGCCTGCGAGCTGGTCTGTGCAATCTGGACCAGGGCCTCATAGTTACCCCCGCCGGCTGCCACCGTCGCATTGGTGGTGGCGGCGACTGCCTGGATATTGGTAGTGACGTTGGTGGCCGATACCGCCAGGGCAGCCGGCACGGCCGCAGTCACGGCCTGTACGAACTGGGGCGATGCCGTCGCGGTCAGGTCGACCCCGCTGGTCGTCGCCACCGAGCTGACAACGCTGACCAATTGGGCCGGTGGCAGCCCGTTGGCGACCAGCGCCTCCGAGACCGCGATCAGTAGGGAAGAAACTTGGTTGAGCATGGCACTGCTGGCTGAAGTTGAAAGTCCGGTCGTAGCGGCTGCCGTCAGCAGCGTGGCTGACAAGCCTGCGACCGGCTTGACGCCGTCCCATGCGGCGGGAATCAAGGCCGCCACCGGGTTGGCGTTGATCACCGTGGCGCCGGTCGTCACGTAGTTGATCGCCAACTGGCCGGTGTAGGCAATGTCGGTGCCCTGGGTGTAGGTATGGCTGCCGTCCAGATCTTGGTAAGTCAACGTTGCCGTTTGCTCGCCCACGTCATACGAGCCATTGCTGTTGGCATCGAGGTAGGAAACCCATTTGCCATTGACCTTGCTGATCTTCACCGTATGGTCGGTGTTGAGCAGATTCTGGCTGAGCAGGCGAATCGGCAGCGTTGGCACATTGGCAAATGCATATTCGCCGGTTTCAAGCCCCAGGGAATCGAGCACGGCCGATGCTGTCTGTGCCGTCGGTGTGCTGCTGTCCTGAACCAGCGCGCCCAGGATCGGCGCATCCTCGAAGGTGACCTTCAGCGGCAGCACCGGCCCGATGGGTGTAACCGTCCCGCCGCCACCACCGCCACCGCCGCAACTCGCCAGAGCAATCAACGCGGCCAAGGGCCAGGCCCGTCGGACCGGCGCCCAGCCAGCAGTTGGGGCCATCCGTGCACTGTGCTTCATCACTGGCTTACCTCGACAGGCGTTCAACATGACCCAGCGAAATCAGGTGGGCAATGATCAATTTGTAATATCCGTTGTCGACCAATTTGTCGCGCTCTTCTCGCGGCAATTTGTCGAGCCTCGCCTCGGTGACGCGCTGTATGCCCGTCAACAAGGGCGCCTGGAAGCCGACCCATTTCTGGATCACGATGTTTTCGAGCAGATTCAAGCGCGCCAGCTCGGCCACAAAAGCCGCCGTGCGAAGGTTCGCCGCTTCATAGTCCTGCAGGAACGACAACACCTTGCGGGTGTGGGCGCTGGGCTTGCCTGCGTCATCAAAGAGCCGCTCGCCGGTTTCTTCGTTGACCGCTTTGCTGGCCATGTCCAGGCCCAGATACGAGGTCTCGCCGTCGATGACAAACACGAACGGATAGCGGCGCAGAAAGGCGGGCATGTACTCGCCCTGCTTCCAGGCACCGCTCTCGTCCATGAACCAGTTCTTGCGTCGCCCGATGCCGAGCAGCGCTGCCGCAAAATGCTTGCCGCCCTCGCCCTTGGCAAAGACGATCGGCTGCGAGCGCGCCGCAGCGTAGAACTCGTCAACCGTCAGCAGGCAATCGGTTACCGGTTGCGCAAAGTCTGGCTTGTCGATCGGTGAGACCCGCAGCTGCTGATGCTGTTCAGCATTGAGCACCTGCACGCTGCGGTAAATACCCAGGTCCATCTGGGCATTGCTTTTTTCAATTACTTCGCTCAATTTCCGCCTCCACCGAACAGCTTGCGGAAGAAGTCAAGGAATGCCCCCGCCGCCGTCGAACTTGTGTTCAATGTGTTCACAGTACCGGCCACGGTACCGAGACTCGAAGTTGTTGTCGTCCCGTTCTGGGTCGAGCTGACCAGCGCGTTGCTGGCATCCACCGCCTTGAGCACCGCCTGACCGTTGTTCATCGTCGCGATCGAGTTGGCCAGCGTCGAGACCACCGACAAGTCAGTCACCACCTTGGCGACATTGGTGTTGGTTGTCGCCAGGCCAGTCACCGTCGTGTTGAGCAAGGTGTTGACCGCGCTGAGCGTGACCGAACCTGCCGAGACCGATGCGCCGGACACAGCGCCCGTCGCAGCAATCGCTCCTGTCACCGCCACATCACCCGCCACCGAGACCGCACCCGTCGTCGTCAGACCCGCATTCAGGTTGGCCGCCCCGCTGGCAGTCAATGCCGTCGTGGTGGTTGCTCCCAAGTTGCTGGTGCCTGCCGTCAAGGTACCCAGCGTCGTCGCACCTGTCACACCCAAGGTGCCCGACACCGTCGTGTTGCCCGTATTGGTCAACGTGCCTGTGTTGGTCAGCCCTGTCGTTGTCGTGGCGCCGTCTACTGCCAAGGCACCCGACAGATTCGCCGAGGTCAGCGTCGTTGCACCCGACACACCCAAGGTGCCCGACACCGTCGCGTTGCCCGTATTGGTCAACGTGCCTTTGTTGGTCAGCCCGGTTGTCGTCGTCGCTCCTGTCACTGCCAGCGCGCCTCCAACTGCCGCACCGTTGGTCACCGTCAGGCTGTTGAGCGTCGAAGCCCCTGCACCCAGCGTGCCCGTCACGTTGGCGTTACCGGTCACCGTCACGTTGCCTGTGTTGCTCAGCGTGCCGGTGTTGGTGATCGCGCCGTTATTGGTCAGCGCGCCAGTGTTGGTCAAGCCTGTCGTTGTCGTGGCACCTGCTACTGCCAAGGCACCCGAAAGGTTTGCCGAGGTCAGCGAGGTCGCACCCGACACACCCAAGGTACCCGACACCGTCGCGTTGCCCGTATTGGTCAGCGTACCTGTGTTGGTCAGCCCGGTTGTCGTCGTCGCGCCTGTCACTGCCAGCGCGCCTCCAACTGCCGCACCGTTGGTCACCGTCAGGCTGTTGAGCGTCGAAGCCCCTGCACCCAGCGTGCCCGT
>CANFIC010000194.1 GCA_947446685.1 Burkholderiales bacterium | reverse complement strand
TGCGGTTGGCCACAGTGATCGCGGCCGGAGCTGTGCCGATCAGGCTACCCAGCACACCGGCTGCGGCGCCGCCAGCGCCGAGCAGCAGGATGCGTTGGCCAGCCAGAGGCATTCCCGCATTTCTTTCGATGTCCCGTACCAACCCAGCACCATCGGTGTTGTCGCCGAACCAGCCATCCGGGTCAAAGCGCAAGGTGTTGACCGCAGCGGCCAGCGCAGCACGAGGGCTCAATATCCGGGCCAGCCGGCAGGCCTCGAACTTGAACGGCACGGTGACATTGCAGCCGCGCCCGCCCGCCGCAGCAAAGGCCTGCACAGTTGCCGAAAAGCCGTCGATGGGGCATTGCAGGCGCTCGTAGCTGATCAGTTGGCCCGTCTGCTGTGCAAACTGCGCGTGGATGAAAGGCGACTGACTGTGCGCGACTGGATTGCCGGCAACTGCGTAAACATCAGGTGTCATCGGGGTGCACTCAAACTGGTTTCCAGACCATCTTCGCGGGTAAAACGAAAGCGCGAAGTGATCACCAGCACCTCCGCGCCTTGACGCATCGCGCTGCTGAATTCACCGAAAGGCGCCGCAGCGAGAACGATAGCGACGGCCCGGCGATCGAGGTTGCGATCACCTGAAGGTGCAACGAGGTCGGTTTCGATCACCTGGCCGTGCAGATCGACATGAATATTCATCGTCAGTTCGCCGTAGAGCTTGCGACCCTCATGTTCGGGGAAATAGCGTGTGCCGCGATCTTCGACGCGCCGGCGCAAGTGATCGTAATACCTGGCGTACACCACTTCTCGCGTGGCCGGACTGACATAGCGTTTGCGCGGTCTGGCGGATTCATCGTTGACACGTTTTTCAATCTCGGCGAGCAACTGCACCAGTTGTCGCCGCTGCTCCACTTGCTCGCGCGCAGCCAGCGCTCCCTTGTCGATCTGCGGACCTGATGGCGTCAACAAGGCCAGCTCGCGCCGCACCACCGCCAGTAATTGCTGCTGTTCTTCCTTCAGCTGGTCGATTTCGGCGCGCTGCGATTCGATCGATTCGCCGATCTCCATCAGCGGCGACGGCGGCAATGGCGAGCTTGATCGACCTTTTTCGAGTTCGCCACCGCCGGCCAGATTGGCTTGCGCAAGTGCCGTTGCTTTCTTCGGCAATTCCTTGCTGCGCGAATTGACCAGCACCACTTCCAGAGATTGCACCTGGAAAACCCGATTGAAACCCTCCGGGTCGACCAAGCGTAGCGTCAGCAGTGCAGCATGCAGGCCCAACGACAAGACCAAAGCAATTTGCAGCGATGAAAGCTTGGCCAGCATCTTCAGCTTGCAGTGACTATCTCCGGGCTGACAAGGTCATTACCCGGCAGGTCGTCAGATGTCAGGTCAATGGCCAAGGTCAGCGGTCCGCCGCCTGCGGTTTCATCGTCGTCTATGTTGTCGGCTATTTGCGGCGCCTCATCGAGGCGCTCGATCAGGGAAGCGTGCAGGTCCAGCGTCATCTCGTCGGTGCCGGTGATGCGTACGCGCACATGGGTGCCGCGTGGCAGCGCATCGCAGCCCGCGACTTTGAAGACCAGAGGCAGGTCATCGGCTCGCACCAGACCATCCTTCATCACGACGGCAGTCAGTTCGGCGATCTGCATCTGCGTCACATAGCGCAGCGTCCAGAAGCGCTCGATGCCGTTCTGGAAACCGTTGTACTCAGCATAAGCCGAGTCAAAACCCGAGATGATCGAGAACAGCTGTGCGTCCTTGGGCTTGAACGGCGCCACCAAGGCCGCGGTACGGCCATGCCTGGCGCAGGCAATGATCTGCCATTGATTGACCAGATCAACATAGCGGCGCAGCGGCGAGGTGGCCCAGGTGTATTGCGCCACACCGAGGCCGGCATGCGGCTGAGCCTTGGTGCCCATGCGCACCTTGATGCCCGGTGCCATGCTGGCTTGGCTGCGGTAGATGCCCGGCAGACCCAGTTCGTTCAGCCAGCCGCCCCAGGTCGAATTGGCCAGAATCATCGCTTCGGCAACGATCAGATCAAGCGGTGCGCCGCGCTGTCGCGTGCTGATGCTGACCATCTCGCTGCCGTCTGGCTCGCCGGGTGAGGCCTCAGGATTGGCGGCGCTCAGGCGAAAGTTGTAATCGGGGCGGTTGAAATTCTCGGGTTTGCCGCGCACGACTTCGCGCTGTGCTTTCAATGACTTGGCAAGCCGGAAGGCGAAAGCCAGTTCAGGCGCGAATGCATAGTCGGCAGTCTCGTTGCCGGTCAGCGTCGCCTCGGTGATCAAGGCATCGAGCTTGTCATGGCGCAGATTGGCCTTGATCGGCACCAATTCGAGCTTTGTCTGGCTGCTCTGGACTGTCAACGTAGCCTCGTCGAGCGTCACATACAGGGATACGGCCGGGCAATTGCGCCCCTCGATCAGCGTGTAGGCCTGCACCACCTCGTCGGGCAGCATGGTCAGCTTCCAGCCCGGCATATAGACGGTTGAAAGCCGCTCGCGCGCCACCCGGTCGATTGCCGAATCAGGCTGGAATGCCAGGCCGGGTGCGGCGATATGGACACCGAAGACGATGGTGCCGCTGCCCAGGCCTTGCACCGACAGCGCATCGTCGATCTCGGTGGTGGCCGAATCGTCAATCGAGAACGCGCTGACCTGCGCCAGCGGCAATTCGTCCTTGATTTCGGGTGCCACCAAGGCCGGGAATCCATGGCCGGCGGGGAATTGCTCGAACAGGAAGCGCTTCCAGTGGAACTGATAGGCGCTGCTGATGGCGCCAGCCGCTTTCAGCAAATCCAATGGCGCTTTGTGCGAACGACGCGTCGCTTCGAGGACAGCCTTGTACTCAGGGCCGTTCTTGTCGGGTTTGAAGAGGATCTTGTAGATCTGCTCGCGCACCGGCTCGGGGCAGCTGCCTGCCGCCAAGTCGGTTGCCCATTGTTCGATCTGCAGGCCCTGCAGGCGCTTGCGCTCAAGCCCCAGCAAGGCGGCCTTGACGATTTCTTCGGGCGCCTTCTTGAACATGCCTTTGCCGGCGCGACGGAAGTAATGCGGCGCGTCGAAGAGTCTGAACAGGGCTGCGGCCTGATGCGCGATGCCGGCCTTGGCGTCGAAATATTCGCGCGCCAGATCGGCGAAACCGAATTCGTTGTCTGGGGCGAATTCCCAGGCTAGGTCGAGGTCGATTTCCTGCGCCAGTCGCTGGGCCTCGGCAATCAGCTCGGCGGGTGCCGGTTTTTCGAACTTGAGCAGCACATTGGCTGCCTTCACTTTGACGCGTTTGCCCGAATCCAGCTCGATTTGCATCGAACTATCGGCTTCAGACATCACGCGGCCGGCGAGGAATTTTCCGGCGTCATCGAACAGAGCAAACATATGGATGCCATTGTCGCTGATCAGCCGCCCTGACCCGCAAAGCGCAACTCACGGCAGCGGGCGAGTATCAGCCGGCAACCGCAAGCATCACTGCCGATGACTTGAAGACTGCGCTGGCCGTCTGGCCGATGCTCAGGGACATCGCTTCGACTGCGTCATTGGTGACGCTGGCGGTGATGACAATGCCGCCTGGCAGCGTCAAGCCGATCAGCGATGAGACGGCGCCTCGCGCGATCCGCGAGATGCTGCCGGCGAGCTGATTGCTTGCCGATAGCTTGTAGCCGGCGAAGTCGCCGACCAGCACGACGCTCGAAGCTTTCACCAGCGCGATGGCTTCCTGGCCCTGCTGCAAATCGAGTTGCAGCGCAGCGCTGCTGCTCAGCGCCACCGTGATCGCCTGCCCGCCGCGCATTGCGAGCCTGACTTCGGTGGTTACCGGCCCGGACTGGATGGCAGAAATAGTTCCGCTGAACTGGTTGCGGGCGCTGGTTTTCATGGCAATTCTCCTCAATGTTCCGGCCAGGGCCGGTTGTGCAGTAATCCAGGCTTCCTGCTCATGCAGAAATTCGACATGGGCGCGCTGCAACTGTTTCCAGGCATCGAGCAGAGCCTGGCCTGCAAGCGTCAGCTGGCTGCCACCGCCGCCCCGGCCGCCGGTGCTGCGGGTCAGCAAGGTTTCATGGGCCAGATTGGCGGCAGTTTCAAGCAGCAGCCAGGCACCCTTGTAGCTGTAGCCCGCAGTGCTGGCGGCGCGGTTGATCGAGCCGGTGGCGGCGACCGCTTCGAGCAGCGCAAAGAACCGCGCATCGAGCCGGCCCGCCAGACGCAACTCGCCGCTGAGAATACTTGGCTCAGCCATCTCGGTCTGGTTCGAGCAATTGACCGATGCGGCGTGCCTGCGGATGCGGCATTTGGCCGGGGTTCTCGGGACCGAAGAATTCGCTCGCCGCACCGCTGTGCAGATCGATCTGATTCATGACCTGGCCCTGCTCGATCACCAGCGCCTCGTCGGCCAGCGCCAGTACATCGTCGACATCGTGGCTGATCATCACGATCGGGATCTGCCATTGTTCGCGCAACTGCTTCAGTTGTTCGCGCATGCCGCGCCGCAGCAGCGGGTTCAAGGCGGCAAAGGGCTCGTCGAGCAGCAGCAGCCCCGGGCGGCAGGCCAGCGCACGAGCCAGCGCCACGCGTTGCTGCTGACCACCAGACAGGTCGGCCGGCCTGGCTTCGGCCAGTCCCTGCAAATCGAAACGCTCCAACAGCGTTGTGACCCAGTCCTGGTCGTCGCGGCTCAAGCGCGATTGGCGCCAACTGCCCAGACCGAAACCGATGTTGGCGCGGACCGACAGATGCGGAAACAGGGCATAGCTCTGGAACAGGTAGCCGATGCGACGCTCGGCAGGCGCCAGGTTGATGTTTTGATGTGAATCGAACAAGCTGCGTCCGCTGATGCGCACATGGCCAGCGTCGGGGCGCAAGAGACCGGCCATCGCCTGCAATGTCAAAGATTTTCCGGCGCCGGAGGGCCCGAACAGCGCAAGCACCGGCGCGGCCGAGCGAAAACTCATACGCAGCTCGAAGCGGCGCTGCTGGTCGCGAAGGCTCAGTTTCAGGTCGACATCGATCATGGCCTGGAAAATCCACGGTTCATCAAGATCTGCTGGGCTGCAGTCGATTGCAGATAGTCGGCGAATTGCTGAGCCAGCAGCGGTTGCTTCGCTTCGCGGGCGACTGCGACCGGGTATTTCACCAAGCCGGCGAATTGTTCGATGATGCGCACCTGCCCGGCCATTGACAGTGCGTCGCTGCGATAGACGAAGCCGGCTTGCACTTCGCCACGGGCGACATGGGCGAGCGCCTGACGGACATTTCCGGCCTGCACATATTTCGGCAGCAGTTTTTCCCAAAGGCCGGCATTTTCCAGCGTCATGCGGGCATAGCGGCCGGCAGGCACGCTGGCCGGGTTGCCGATCGCGATGCGACGAACGTCGTTTCGATCTAGGTCATTCAACTGCCGTAGCGGCAAACCATCCTGTGCCGGGACGATCAGCACCAGTTGGTTGGCGCTGAAGTTGCGCCGGCTGCCAGGAACGATCAGTTGCTTGCGTTCCGCGCTGTCCATGCTTTCTTGGTCGGCGCTGGCGATCAGGTCGACCGGTGCTCCTTGAGCGAGTTGCTGCACCAGCAATGCCGATGCTGCAAAGTTCAGGCGCAGATGGGTTCCGGGGTGAGCAGCCTCGAAGTTGTGGCTGATCTCGCGCATCGCATCGCCCAGGCTTGAAGCCGCCGAAATCGTCAATTGCTGTGCATCGGCCAGCAAGGGCCAGGCCAGGAACAGGGGCAAGAGCCAGCGCATCGTCAGCTCAGGCGCGGCTGAAAAGCCGTCGGGACAACATCAAAACGGCCATCGCCAGCGCCGAAGTCAGCAGTACCAACCACAGCGCGGTGTCATCGTTGCCGCTTTGCACAGCATCGTAAATTGCCATCGAAGCGGTCTGTGTTTGTTGCGGGATCGAGCCTGCGACCATCAGCGAAGCGCCGAATTCGCCCATCGCACGGGCGAAAGCCAGCAGGCTACCGGCCAGAATGCCGGGCCAGGCCAGGGGCAGGGTGATGCGCAGGAACACGCCCCAGGGCGTTTGCCGCAAGGTCCTCGCCGCAGCCTCCAAGGCTGGATCGACCGCGCCGAATGCGGCCCGCGCCGACTGCAGGACCAGGGGCAAGGCCACCAGCGTCGAGGCCAGCACGGCGCCATGCCAACTGAAGATGATCGAATAATCGAAGTGCTCATGCAGCCAGCCACCCAAGGCGCTGCGCCGCCCCATCAACACCAGCAGGCCGTAGCCGACGACGGTCGGCGGCAGCACCAAAGGCAACATGCAGGCAGCTTCGAGCAGGCCTGAGCCGGGAAAAGGCCGGCGTGCAAACACCCAGCCCAAGGCTGCGCCTGCGATCAAGGCCAGGAGCGTGGCAAGGCCGGCTACTTTCAATGAAAGCAGCAGCGGGAACCAGTCGAGCGTAGAAAAAGCAGCGAGCATTCGTTATGTAATGAATTACATAACGATCATAGCCTTGTTCACGTCGCAGGTTCTTGCTCAGCCTCGTCAGAACCCGGGCCGGCTTTATCCGGCGGCGATTCGCATCGCCAGATGGGCCAACGCTTCTTCGACCTGGTCAACCAGTACTAGGCATAGGTCGCCTGGATCAAGCCTGGCCAAGGCCTTGTCGATGGCGATGAATTCGCCTTGGATTTCAGCGACGAAGCTGGTGCGGCTTGCGCCTTGCAGGCCTTCGCGCAGCAGGGCCAGCACCTCGCCATCGGCGCGCCCGCGCTGGCAGGCATCCTCGAACAGGATCACCTCGTCAAACGCCGCGCCAAGGACCTGGGTCTGCTCGATGATGTCGTTGTCGCGCCGGTCGCCGGCGCCGCTGATCACCACCGAACGCTTCTTGCCCGGCAGCGCCTGTACCGCAGCGACCAGGGCGCGCATCGCATCGGCGTTGTGGCCATAGTCGGCGATGACGGTGGCACCACGGTAGTCCATCACATTGAAGCGACCCGGTGCGTTGTCCGCATCGTTGGCAAAGCTGGCAAGTCCACGCCGCACCGTGTCCCAGTCGAGTCCGACACCCCAAGCGGCAGCGACCGACGCCATCGCGTTTTCGACCTGAAATCCGATGGCTCCGCCGCGGGTGATCGGAATGTCGCGCAGGGCAATGTTCTCGCGCCAACT
>CANFIC010000193.1 GCA_947446685.1 Burkholderiales bacterium | reverse complement strand
ATCTATGCGATCGTGCTGTTCGGACTCGACATCGTGGTCGGCTACACCGGACAAGTCTCGCTCGGCCATGCGGGTCTATTCGGCATCGGCGCTTACACAGCCGGTGTGCTGGTGCTGAAGATGGGGGCTGCGTTGTGGATCACCTTGCCCGCGGCAATCGCTGTGACGGCATTTTTCGGCGCTTTGCTGGCTTTGCCCGCCTTGCGTGTAACCGGGCCCTATCTGGCCATGGTCACCTTGGCTTTCGGCACCATCATCCAGATCCTCATCAATGAGATGACCTTCCTGACCGAAGGTCCGATGGGCATTACCTTGAAAAAGCCCTCATTGTTCGGTCACCGACTCGACGAGACAGAGTTTTACTGGGTCGTCATCGTGATGCTGCTGGCTGCGCTGGTTTTTGTGCATCGCGTGCTGCGCTCGCACCTCGGCCGGGCCTTTGAAGCGCTGCGCGGCAGTCCGGTCGCTTCGGACTGCATGGGCGTCTCGGTCTACCGATACAAGGTCTATGCCTTCGTGATCAGCGCGGGCTTGGCCGGACTGGCGGGTGCGCTCTATGCGTATTCGGAGCAGTACATTTCGCCCAACACCTACAACTTCGAACAGACCGTGTTGTTCCTGCTGGCGGTCATCATGGGTGGCCGCAAGACCCGTACCGGTGCTTTGCTGGGTGCGGCGATCATCGTGATGTTGCCCAAGTTGCTGGACGACGTCGAAATGTTCCGCGTCGGCTCAGTGCTGCTGGCCATGATCGTCACGGCGGCGTCAGTAATTGCGGTCAAGCGTGGCAAGTCAACCGTTCAGAATTCGATGATCCCGGTTGTCGGCAGCCTGGCGCTGGCGGCCGTGTCGTTCAAGTTACAGACAATGACTGACTGGCGCTTGTCGGTCTTCGGTCTGATCACATTGTTCGTCGTCTATTACCTGCAGGACGGCATCGTCGGCTTCGTTCGGGGCGCCTTGAACCTGCGCGGTCATGCCGCCAGCGATGCCGATAACGCAGCCGAATTGCCTGACAGCCGTGACGCCTTGAACCAGGCGGGCGGCAAGACCAGCGAAGGTGGCACATTGCTCGAGGCCAACGGCATCCTGATGCAATTTGGTGGACTGAAAGCGCTGAACATGGTCGATCTGGTGATCAAGCGCGGCACGATCCACGGCCTTATCGGGCCGAACGGCTCGGGCAAGAGCACGATGATGAATGTGCTGACCGGCATCTATCAGCCCACTGCAGGCAGCGTCAGCTTCGCCGGTGACCTGGTCAACGGACGCACTTCGGCCGACATCGCACTCTCAGGCATTGCGCGGACATTCCAGAACGTGCAGCTATTCGGTGAAATGACCGCGATGCAGAACGTGATGGTCGGTCTGCACCATAGCTTTGAGAGCAATCTGATCGACGTCGCCCTGCATCTGCCGCGCTACCTGAACGAAAACATCGCAGCCAGCGCCCGCGCTATGGGGCTGCTGCGCTTTGTCGGTCTGGCCGAGTTGGCTGGCGAGGAAGCTCGCAATCTGCCCTATGGCAAGCAACGACTGCTCGAAATCGCCCGCGCCTTGGCACTGGATCCGCAGTTGCTCCTTCTGGATGAACCGGCTGCAGGCCTGACCGCACCCGACATCAAGGAGTTGCTCGCGATCATTCGCAAGATCCGCGAGCATGGCGTGACCGTGATCCTGATCGAGCACCATATGGACGTGGTGATGAGCATGTGCGACACCGTAACGGTGCTCGATTTCGGCCAGAAAATCGCCGAAGGCCTGCCCGCCGAAGTGCAGGCCGACGAGAAGGTGATTGAAGCCTATCTCGGCGGTACTGCAGCCTGACGCCACCCAACCGACGCAACCATGTTAACCATCAACAATCTGTTCGCCGGCTACGGCAAGGTGCAAGTACTGCACGGTATTTCAATGCAGGTACCCAAGGGCAAGGTGGTGACCTTGATCGGCTCGAACGGGGCTGGCAAGACCACGACGATGCGCGCTATCTCGGGAATGATCGCGCCCACCGGCGGCGAAATTACGCTCAGCGGCAAGCGCATCGATGGCCTGGAGAGCTATGACATCGCGCGCCTGGGGCTGGCTCATTCGCCCGAAGGCCGGCGCGTCTTCGCCACCATGACGGTCACCGACAACCTGCGCCTGGGCGCATTTCCGCGCTACACCGGAAGCCGCCCCAAAGGCGATGTCGAAGCCGACCTAGAAAGGGCGATGGAATTGTTCCCGCGCTTGAAGGAGCGCCGCATGCAACTGGCCGGCACGCTCTCGGGTGGCGAGCAGCAGATGCTGGCGATGGCCCGCGCCGTCATGCTGAATCCCGACGTGGTGCTGCTAGACGAGCCATCGATGGGCCTGGCGCCTATCCTGGTTGAAGAGGTGTTCCGCATCATCTCAAGGCTCAAGTCCGAAGGCGTGACGATGCTGCTGGTTGAACAGTTCGCGGCTGCAGCACTGGCTGTGGCCGACTATGGCTATGTGCTGGAAAACGGTCATATCTCGGTGCATGGGCCGGCAACTCAGCTGCGCGACGATCCCGCCGTCAAAGCCGCCTACCTAGGAGCTGGCCACTGAGACCGCACAGATAACAGCAACTGCTTGCTGTTATCTGGCTGGCGAAGGCCATCCGCTTGCAAGCGGAATGGCTGAGCCCGCACATCCAACAGCAACTGCTTGCTGTTGGATGACTGAGACGACGCCGAGTCGATAGCGTTTGGATGGATTTCATGTTGCAGTGCACAATATCACTCGTGCAACCTAACAGGAGTCAGCCATGCGTCGCGTCGTTTTCAACCAGAAGGGTGGGGTCGGCAAGTCGACGATCACCTGTAATCTTGCAGCAATTGCCGCGCAACAGGGCCAGCGCACGCTGGTAATCGACCTCGATCGACAGGGCAATTCCAGCCGCTACCTGCTCGGCGACGGTGCAGATCTGGAAATGCAGGGTGCTGCCGAATTCTTCGATGCGACGCTGAAATTCAGCGTCCGGGCGGCCAAACTCGACGACTATATTGTCGAAACACCCTGGGAAAACCTGCACCTGGTGCCGGCCAGCGCCCTGCTCGATGACCTGCACAGCAAGCTCGAGAGCCGCTACAAGATCTACAAGCTGCGCGATGCCTTGCTGGAGATCGAAGACGACTATGACTCAGTCTGGATCGACACGCCGCCGGCGCTGAATTTCTACACGCGCTCGGCCTTGATCGCTGCTCAAGCTTGCCTGATTCCTTTCGACTGCGATGACTTTTCGCGCCGGGCCTTGTATGGTCTGCTGGAAAGCGTCAAGGAGATTCAGGCCGACCACAACCCGGACCTCGCGATCGAAGGCATCGTTGTCAACCAGTTTCAGCCAAGAGCCGTCTTGCCGCAAAGAACGGTGTCCGAGTTGATCGATGAAGGCCTGCCGGTGCTGCAGCCCTATTTGAGCTCGAGTGTGAAGATCAAGGAATCACATGAACTCGCGCGGCCGATGATCCACCTGGATCCACGTCACAAACTGACGCAGGAATTCCTGGCGCTGTTTGAAACGTTGAGCTGAGCCGGAATCGAATCAGGCCGACCCTGGCTCGAACAGATAGCCCGCTTTATTTAGCCGCTGCGCCCGCGTTAAGGCGGCATCTTGCAGCGGTATTCGATTCGGTCCGAGGTATTCGGTCTCGCGTGCGCGCGCCGGGCTGCGTTGCATCAAGTGGCGGATGACTGATCGATCAACAATCATCTTGTCGATTGAATCACTCGACATCCAGCCCGACTTGAAACGGCACTGCACAGATCCAATGACTGAAGTTCCTCGCCGGAATTGACCATGGCCAGCTACCCGATGAGTGCCGTCGATGCGGCTTGGTATCACATTGATGGCCCGGCCAACTTGGCCATCGTGACCGGCATCGCATTGACGAAACAAGCGCTTGATTTCGGCAAGGTCAGCAAAATTATTCAGCGCCGTCTACTTGAATTCGAGCGTTTTCGGCAGCGTGTGGTTGAACATGGTTTGGCCATACCGACTCTTGAATGGCAGGACATCCCGGACTTCGACATCGGCCCGCATCTGCGTCATGCTGCTTTGCCGGCACCGCAGAACGAAAAGGCTTTGATGGCGCTGGTCAACGATCTGGCCAGCATGCCATTGGACCGGAGCCGGCCGCTCTGGCAGATCCATATCATCGACAGCGTGATGGGTGGCAGCGCGATGATTTTCCGTTATCACCATTGCATTGGTGACGGCACGGCGATGAAGGCGGTGACTGCGCGGCTCTTCGACATCGTGGGCGCAAAGACAAGGCCGCCACCTCGTTCCGCAAAGCAGTCTGCTCCAGACGCCCAAACCGCTGCGCCGGGCCTGCTTGAACAAGCCGGGTTGATCATGAAGGGCGCCGGGGCCTTGTTGCTGGAACTGGTGAAATGGCCCGACCCCCCCTCCCCTTTCAAGGGCGAGTTCAGCCCGGGGAAAACGGTCGCCTGGACGCAAGCTGTGTCGCTCGACCAGGTCAAGGCGATTGGTGCGTCGACCGGAGCCAAGGTGAACGACGTGCTCGTCGCAGTTGCGACCGGCGCCTTGCGCAGCTACCTGATGCAGCGCGGTATCAATGTGAATCAAAGCACGCTGCGCGCCATGGTCCCGGTCGATCTGCGTGCTCCGCAAAGTCAGGGCGAACTGGGCAATGACTTTGGTCTGGTCATCCTCGACTTGCCAGTAGAAGTGGCGTCTGCAACGAAACGGTTGGCCCTGGTCAAGGCGCGCATGGATGCCCTCAAGCGTTCAACTGAAGCCATCGCCATGCAGTTCTTGTTCGACCTGTTCGGCCGCGGGCCCAAGCTGCTTGAAGACCTGGCCAATCAAGTCTTCGGCAGCAAGGCCAGCATCGTGCTGACCAATGTCGTGGGCCCTAACCACCCGGTCTTGCTAGCCGGCGTGCCCATCGACCGCTTGATGTTTTGCGTTCCCTTTCCAGGCAATCAACTGGGGCTCGGCCTGAGCATTCTGAGCTACCAGGGCAAGGCCACGCTGACCGTGATCGCCGATGCGCGCCTGGTGCCAGACCCTGAAAAAATAACAAGACAATTCAATCGCCAGTTTGCCGCGATGACCAAATCGCAGTCCGCAAGTCAGACGGACCTGCACTGAACGGAGCGGCTTGCTCCGGCTCAATCATTCCTACCCGAGGTCTGGCTAAGGTCAGTTCATCCGACCAAGGGGGAACAAGATGGCTGCCAAACAACTGCTGTTTCAGGACCAGGCGCGCGACAAGATCCGTCTGGGCATCGACCTGCTGGCAGATGCAGTCAAGGTTACCTTGGGACCGCGCGGGCGTACCGTGATCATCGACCGAGACTTCGGCCCGCCGCAGATCGTCAACTCAGGCGTTGTCGTCGCCCGCTCGATCGAGCTCGAAGACCGCTTCGAAAATATGGGGGCGCAGTTGCTGCGCGAAGTCGCCTCTCGCACCAGCGAGATGGCGGGCGATGGCACGACTACGGCTACGGTTCTGGCACATTCGATGATCCAGGAAGGACTGAAATACCTGGCGGCAGGAATGAACCCGATGGATCTGAAGCGCGGCATTGATCTGGCCGTCGATGCGGTGGTGAAAGAGCTGAAGAAGTTGGCTCAACCTTCCACCACTTCCCAGGAGATCGCCCATGTGGCATCGATCTCGGCCAATAACGACCGGTCGATTGGCGAGTTGCTGGCCAATGCAATGGACAAGGTCGGCCGGGACGGCGCCATTTCAATCGAGGACGGCACTGGCCTGGTCAGCGAACTCGAGGTCGTCGAGGGCTTGCAGTTCGATCGCGGTTACTTGTCCTCCTACTTCATCAACAGCACCGAGAAACAGGCCGTTTTGCTGGAAAACGCCAGCATCCTGCTGTGCGAACAGAAGCTTTCAGCAGTCAAGGACCTGGTCCCGCTGCTCGAGGCAGTCGCCCAGTCCGGCGCACCGCTGCTGGTGATTGCCGAAGATGTCGATGCCGATGCACTTGCCATGTTGGTGATCAACAATATGCGCGGTGTCGTCAAAACTTGTGCCGTGAAAGCCCCGGGGTTTGGCGACAAACGCAAGGCGATGTTGCAAGACATTGCGGTGCTGACAGGGGGCACGGTCATTGCGGGAGAACTGGGCTTGACCTTGGCCAAGGCCGGCCTCGACCAACTCGGTAGAGCCAAGCGCATCGTTGTCGATCGCGACAGCACGACCTTGATTGGCGGCGCGGGTGATTCAGTCCAGTTGCGCGAGCGCGTCGCCGCCATAAGGCAACAACGCGAGTCGCTGAACAGCGAGTACGAGCGCAAACAGCTTGACGAGCGCATCGCCAAATTGGCGGGCGGGGTGGCGTTGGTCAAGGTCGGGGCCGCGACCGAGACTGAATTGAAGGAGAAAAAACTTCGCGTTGAAGACGCGCTGCATGCGACGCGCGCAGCCGTCGAAGAAGGGATTGTGCCGGGCGGTGGGGTGGCTTTGCTACGGGCCGGAAGGGTGTTGCACGATCTCAGCGCACCCAATCTGGATCAGCGGTCAGGCATCAAGATCGTCCAGCGCGCCCTGGAGGAGCCGTTGCGCAGAATCGTCATCAATGCGGCTGATGAGCCTTCGATCGTGCTGCATCGGGTCGAGTCGGCTGCCTTGCGGGTTGGCTACAACGCTGCGACGCGCGAATATGGCGACATGTTGGAGATGGGCGTCATCGATCCGGCGAAAGTGACCCGACTGGCGCTGCAGAACGCCGCCTCCATTGCCAGCCTGATTCTGACCACCGACTGCATGGTAGCCAATGCCCCGAGCAAACCAGCAGCGGCTATGCCAGAGGCCACACCTGGGATGTACTGAACCGGTTCAGCCATTGCACAGCCAGCAGGAGAAAAAGATGAGCGATTCGAAATCAGACATTGCCAAGCTTCCGCCAGATGTGGTGGCATTGATCCCGATGCGTAATCTGGTGCTCTTCCCCCATGTGCTGGCACCGGTCAGCGTGGGCCGCCCGAAGTCGGTCGCAGCACTCGAATACGCAATCGCTGCCGGTACCCAGGTCGGTATCGTTCTGCAAAAAGACCCCCATCTTGACGATCCTGAATTTGCCGACTTATGTCTGATCGGAACCCTGGGAAAAGTTGTTCACCACCTGAATTCAGAGGAGCAATTGCACCATGCGGT
>CANFIC010000192.1 GCA_947446685.1 Burkholderiales bacterium | reverse complement strand
CTGGTACAGCCACTCGGCAGCGGGTGCGATCGCGACCGGCAAGGCTTGAGCACCGGTTGGCTGCCCCATGGCCTCAATTGCCGCAGCCTGAGGCTGCCCAGCATGATCGGCAGGCAGCTTGTGCGCTTGAGCCGCAAGCATCGGCTGCGACGACAAGTTTCTGGTCTGCATTGCCGGCAACAAGCCGACCTGAGCCTGCCTGACCGATTGCGATTGCTGCAGCGGCAAGAACAGCAGCCCATGTCCGAGCAGGCTCAAACCCAGCGCCCAAGTCCAGGCGCGCCAGTAAATGATCGGCTTGCTATTGCTGTTCATCAGACAATATTGCATTCCTTTGCGCCCGGATACCATCCTGAGATGAAACTTGCCACCTATCAAGACGGTTCGCGCGACGGGCAACTGCTCGTCGTTTCACGCGATCTCAGCCAGGCGCATTACGCCACAGCTCATGCCACGCGCTTGCAGCAACTGCTCGATGACTGGGGTTTTCTGTCACCGCAACTGGAAGATCTCTACCTCAAATTGAACCAGGGGCGCTTGCGCCATGCGTTCAATTTTGAACCGTCCCGGTGCATGGCGCCTTTGCCGCGAGCCTATCAATTCGTCACCGGCGCAGCCTATGAGCGCGGCCTGCTCGAGCCCAGGCTTGAGCGTCGCGGCAGCGATGATTTTCTCGGCGCCACCGACCCGGCCCGCTGCGCTTCGGAAGCGATGGGCGTCTCCTTCGAGGCCGGCATCGCCGTCATCACCGGCGATGTCACGGTCGGAGTCAACGCTGCGCAGGCGCTCGATACGGTGCGGCTCTTGATGCTGGCCAATGACTGGCGTTTGCAGAACCTGCAACAAGCTGAACTGGCCACCGCCTTCAGCCCGGTCGCGGTCACCCCCGACGAGCTTGGTGCGGCTTGGCAGGGCGGCCGGGTCGAGCTGAACCTGAAGGCGACTTTCAACGGCAAGCAGGTCGGCTTATGTGAAACCGGATCCGGAATGACCTTCCACTTCGGCCAATTGATCGCCCAGCAAGCCAGGACGCGCGGCTTGCGCGCCGGCACCATCATCGGCAGCGGGGCGGTCAGCGATCCAGAACATGGCTATTGCAGCATCGCCGATCAGCGCGCGCTGGAGACCCGGATCGATGTCAATGCGGTGACACCCTGGATGAAATTCGGCGACAGTATCCGGATTGAAATGAAAGGGCGCGATGGCGGCAACCTGTTCGGCGCGATCGACCAGGACTTGCTGCCCTTGCTTGAATCGGCGCAATAGGGAGCAATCGATGCAACGCAGAACCGTCATCCTGGCCAATCTGGCCCTTTTTGCCAGCGCCGCCCGGGCCGCCGCCATCAGCGAGGGCGATGCCGGTTCGGGCATGCGTGCCGCCTTGGAGCGCGGCGCGCTGGCCGCAGTCGATCTGTTGGCCAAACCCGATGGCTTTGTCGGCAACCCGGCGGTGCGGATCGATCTGCCCGGTCATTTGAAAGATGTCGCCCGCCTGTTGCGGACCGCTGGCCAGGGCAAGCTGCTCGACGATTTGCTGCTGGCAATGAACCGCGCGGCCGAACTTGCCGTCGCTGCGGCCAAACCGCTGCTCTTGTCAGCCATCAAGTCGATCAGTTTTTCCGATGCGATGCGCATCCTGCGCGGTGGCGAAGACGCAGCGACGCAGTATTTCGCGGCCAAAACCCGCGCGCCGCTGGCGCTGCAGTTCCTGCCTATCGTTACCGAAGCCACGCAGAAGGTGTCGTTGGCCCAGAAATACAAGACGCTGGCGGCCAAGGCCAGCAGCCTGGGTCTGCACAAGCCTGAGGATGCAAGCATCGAGCAATATGTCACCACGAGAGCGCTTGACGGGCTCTACCTGATGATAGGACTGGAGGAACGCAAGATCCGCCAGGACCCGATCGGCACCGGCAGCGCGATCCTGAAAAAAGTCTTCGGCGCATAGCTTGGGGCTGGCCAGACGACAATAGCGTTTTCTTTCCGCATTTCCCAGCCCTTGCCAATGAACGACATCACCAACGCGCCACCGCCCAGTGAACCAATGACTGTGGCCGAGACAGCGCCTGAAATCCAGGCCGAAGCAGCGCCAGAACTCGCCGCTGAGGCGGCCGCGCCGGACCTGCCAGCCAAGGTGGCTGTAGCCAACGACATGACGCCATCGGCCGTGGCGGCCAAACTGAAGTCGCTGTTTCCAGCCTTGTTCGGTGGCAATGGCTTCAAGCCGCTGAAACTGCGTGTGCAGGCCGACATCCAGGAACGCGCACCCGGCGTCTTTACCAAGGCGCAGTTGTCGGCATTCTTGCGCCGCCATACCGGCAGCACCGGCTATCTGATTGCCTTGAGCAAATCGACCCAGCGCGCTGACCTCGACGGCCAGCCAGCCGGCGAACTGAGCGATGAACATCGCGCTGCAGCCCTTGAGGAGTTGACACGTCGGCGCGGTCTGCAGCAAGAGCGAGTGGCGCTTGAACAGCAGCGGACGGCACAAGAACAAACCGAGCAACGCGAGCGCATCCAGCTCGAACAGATCCAGCGTCGCAACCGTGCCGGACTGCTCTACGACCATGAGCGCACCACCCTGACCCTGGCGAATTTTTGCGTTCTCAAAGGCGTGACGCCCGAGGAGTTGCCGGGCTTGCTGGAAATCGCACGGCGCGAAGCTGCCGAGCCGCCACCGCAGCGCGAGCCAAGGCCGGCGCCGGCTGGCCATGAACGACCCGCCCGTCCCAACAGGCCCGACCGCCGTGGTGAACATCGGGGCCGGCCGCGCCACGATCAGCGCGGCAAACCGGCGGGCTCGGTCTGATGGACAAACCCTATACCCGCGGCGCCCTGCTGCCCGCCATCCTGCAGCAGCGCATCGTCATCCTTGACGGCGCGATGGGCACGATGATCCAGCGCTACAAGCTGGTCGAAGCCGACTACCGGGGCAGCCGCTTTGTCGACCATCCCAAGGACCTGAAGGGCAACAACGAATTGCTGCAATTCACAAGGCCCGAGGTAATCCAGGAGATCCACGAGAAATACCTGGCCGCTGGCGCCGACATCATCGAAACCAACACCTTCGGTGCGACTTCGGTGGCGCAGGAGGATTACGGTCTCGAGGCCTATGCCTACGAGATGAATGTGGCAGCAGCAAAGATTGCGCGCGCGGCCTGCGACAAGTTTTCCACTCCCGACAAACCGCGCTTTGCCGCCGGCGCCTTGGGGCCCACGCCGCGCACCGCCAGCATCAGCCCCGATGTCAATGATGCCGGCGCACGCAATGTCGATTTCGAGACCCTGCGCGCCGCCTATTACGACCAGGCCAAGGCCCTGCTCGAAGGCGGGGTCGATCTGTTTTTGGTCGAGACCATCTTCGACACCTTGAATGCCAAGGCAGCGATCTTTGCGCTCGACGAGTTGATGGAAGACAGCGGCGAGCGCGTGCCGGTGATCATCTCGGGCACCGTCACCGATGCGTCGGGGCGCATCCTGTCGGGCCAGACGGTGACCGCTTTCTGGCATTCGGTGCGCCATGCCAGACCGCTGGCAATTGGGCTCAACTGCGCGCTCGGTGCGACGCTGATGCGGCCCTATATCGAGGAGCTGGCCCATGCTGCCGGGGCGACGGCGATCAGCTGCTACCCGAATGCCGGCCTGCCCAATCCGATGAGCGACACCGGCTTCGACGAAACGCCCGCAGTGACCGGCCGCTTGATGGAGGAATTCGCCCGCAGCGGTTTCCTCAATATCGCTGGCGGCTGCTGCGGCACGACGCCCGAACATATCGCAGCCATCGCCAAAAGCGTCTCGGCCTACAAGCCACGGCCTTGCGGGGCGAAGTTCCTCAGCAGCTTGCTTGAATCTGGCGAGACTGCTTCGGTTTAAAATCAAATCCGTTCGAGGAGCGTTGCGACAGGAGGGCCAAACGGCCGGACTGCCAGGCTCGAACCGGCTTGGGCTTGCCCTCGCAGACAACAGCGCTCACCGATCCCTTGCAGGGCCGCGGTGAGTTTGCGGCCCTCGATTCATTCGTTGAGGCCTCCATGTCTGAAATCTCCGCTGCCGTGCAGCCCATGAAGTTGTCCGGGCTCGAACCGGTGCAAATCGGTACGGGCAGTCTGTTCGTCAATATCGGCGAGCGCACCAATGTCACTGGTTCCAAGGCCTTTGCCCGGCTGATCCTGAACGGCCAGTTCGAAGCGGCCCTGGCCGTTGCGCGCCAGCAGGTCGAAAACGGCGCCCAGGTCATCGACATCAATATGGACGAGGCGATGCTCGACAGCCAGGCGGCGATGGTGCGCTTCCTGAATCTGCTCGCCGGCGAGCCCGAGATCGCGCGCGTTCCGATCATGGTCGACAGCTCAAAATGGAGCGTCATCGAAGCCGGTCTGAAATGCATTCAGGGCAAGGGCATCGTCAACTCGATCTCGATGAAGGAAGGCGAAGCCGAGTTCAAACGTCAGGCCAAGCTGGTGCGCCGCTACGGCGCCGCTGCGGTGGTGATGGCTTTCGATGAAAAAGGCCAGGCTGACACCTATGAGCGCAAGATTGAAATCTGCGCGCGCGCCTACCGCATCCTGGTCGACCAGGTCGGCTTTCCGGCCGAAGACATCATCTTCGACCCGAACATTTTCGCCATCGCCACCGGCATCGAAGAACACAACAACTACGCGGTCGACTTCATCGAGGCCACACGCTGGATCAAGCAGAACCTGCCGGGCGCCAAGGTCTCGGGCGGAGTCTCGAACGTGTCGTTCAGCTTCCGCGGCAACGACCCGGTACGCGAGGCGATCCACACGGTGTTCCTGTACCACGCGATCAAGGCCGGCATGGACATGGGCATCGTCAATGCCGGCATGGTCGGCGTCTATGACGACCTCGACGCCGAATTGCGCGAGCGCGTCGAAGATGTGGTGCTGAACCGCCGCGCCGACTCGGGCGAGCGCCTGATCGAAGTGGCCGAGCGCGCCAAGGGCATGGCGATCGACGACACGGCAAGGCTGGCCTGGCGCGCCGGCGATGTCGACCAGCGCCTCAGCCATTCGCTGGTGCATGGCATCACCGAATTCATCACCGCCGACACCGAAGAAGCCTGGCAGGCCATACAGGCCAAGGGCGGGCGGCCGTTGCATGTGATTGAAGGCCCGCTGATGGCCGGCATGAACGTCGTCGGCGACCGTTTCGGCGCCGGCAAGATGTTCCTGCCGCAAGTGGTGAAAAGCGCGCGCGTGATGAAGCAGGCGGTGGCCCATTTGCTGCCCTATATCGAAGCCGAAAAAACTGCGCTGATCGCCGCTGGCGGCGAGGCCAAACCGAAGGGCAAGATCGTCATTGCCACCGTCAAGGGCGATGTGCACGACATCGGCAAGAACATCGTCACCGTGGTGCTGCAATGCAATAACTTCGAAGTCGTCAATATGGGCGTGATGGTGGCCTGCCAGGACATTCTGGCCCTTGCCAAAGCCGAGGGCGCCGACATCATCGGCCTGTCCGGGCTGATCACGCCGAGCCTTGAAGAGATGCAGCATGTCGCCGCCGAGATGCAGCGCGATGACTATTTCCGCGCACGCCAGACGCCGCTGCTGATCGGCGGCGCCACCTGCAGCCGTGTCCATACCGCGGTGAAGATCGCGCCGAATTACAGCGGCCCGGTGGTCTATGTGCCCGATGCATCGCGCAGCGTGGCGGTCTGCAGCGATCTGCTGTCAGACCAGCGCGCCGACAAATTCATCCAGGAGTTGCAGACCGACTACGCCAATCTGCGCCAGCTGCACGCCAACAAGAAACAGACGCCGATGGTCAGCCTGGCGCAGGCGCGAGCCAACAAGGCCGCGCTCGACTGGTCAAGCTATCAGCCGCCGGCACCACAATTCATTGGCCGGCGCGTGATCCGCAATTACGACCTGGCCGAGCTGGCCACCTGCATCGACTGGGGCCTGTTCTTCCAGACCTGGGACCTGGCCGGGCCCTTTCCGGCGATTCTGAATGACCCGGTGGTCGGCAGCGAAGCGCAGCGCGTCTTTGCCGATGCCCAGGCGATGTTGCAGCGCCTGATAGCCGGGCGTTGGCTGACGGCCAGTGGTGTCTTCGGTCTCTACCCGGCAGCGCAGGTCAACGACGACGACATCGAGATCTACAGCGATGAGTCGCGCAGCCAGGTCCTGATGACTTGGCATGGGCTGCGCATGCAATCATTGCGGCCGGTCGTCGACGGCGTGCAGAGGCCGAACCGCTGCCTGGCCGATTTCATTGCGCCTCGCGCGGCGGGCACCGACTACATCGGCCTGTTCGCCGTCACCGCAGGTCTGGGCGTCGAGAAGAAGGAGGCGCAATTTCTGGCCGAGCATGACGACTATTCAGCCATCATGTTCAAGGCCTTGGCCGACCGCTTGGCCGAAGCTTTTGCCGAGCGCCTGCATCAGCGCGTACGCACCGAATTCTGGGGCTATGCAGCGACCGAGAACCTGGCAGTAGAAGCGCTGATTGACGAGCAATATCAAGGCATCCGTCCGGCACCGGGCTACCCGGCCTGCCCCGACCATCTGGTCAAGCGCGACATGTTCAAGCTGCTGGCGCCCGAGGAAATCGGCATGGGCTTGACCGAGTCGATGGCAATGTCGCCGGCCGCCAGCGTCTCGGGTTTTTACCTTTCGCACCCGGAAGCGGCTTACTTCAACGTCGGCCGCATCGGTGCCGACCAGGTGACCGATTGGGCCCAGCGCAACAGCCTGAACCAGCAAGCCGCCGAACGGGCGCTGGCGCCGCTGCTCTGAAGTTAAGGACAGGCGCCGCCGAGGCCGCGGCGCAATTGCACCGCTTCGGCCATTTGCGCCGCACCGATCTCGCGGCTGCCGGCCAGATCGGCAATGCTGCGCGCGACCCGCAGCACGCGGTGGTAGCTGCGGCCTGACCAGGCCAGCCTGGCGGCGGCTTTCAAGAGCAGGTCCATCGCGGCCTTGTCGGGCAGGCCATGCTGGTCGAGTAACTGGGGCGGCAGCAGCGCATTGCTGCAACCCTGGCGCGCCAGTTGACGCTCGCGCGCGGCGGCAACCCGCAAGGCCACCGAGCTGCTCGGTTCGCCGTCGGCCGCGGCCGCCAGCGCAGCAGGCGCCACCATCGGCACCTCGATCTGCAGGTCGAGCCGGTCCAGAAACGGGCCGCTGAGCCGCCCCTGGTAACGCGCCACCTGATCCGGCGTGCAACGGCAGGCGCGCAGCGGGTTGCCCAGATGACCGCAGGGGCAGG
>CANFIC010000191.1 GCA_947446685.1 Burkholderiales bacterium | reverse complement strand
GGCATTCGGATATCACGTCAAGAATTTGTGGCGGCGCACGCTCCGGCGACGAAGCCAAAAGGACGGGCTGACGTTTGACCGCATGGACAAGATCGCTGCAGCCTATTTGCCGTCGCCAAGAATCCTTCACCCCTGGCCCAGCACAAGATTTTCCGTCAGACACCCAAGGTGGGAGCCGAGTGCGTGAATTGCGCATGCTCGGATCTGTGCGGGGGGTGCTCAGTAATGGGTATCCCTACCGCGATCCCTCGATCCGCTCGATCCGCTCGGCTCAAGAGACATCGACCACCTGTTTGACGAGTAGCGAATGCGGCCCCCTCGCTCAAGCCGAGCCTCAACGGCAGGCCACTAAACCCATTCAGCACGCCATCGGCGACCCCCGCCGCGGCCGACCGCCTCGTCGTAGTGATGCACCCTTACCTCGCGCCCCACATGGCAAAAGCATCGGCATTGGCGCCGGTGCCACCGATGTCGGCGAACAGCTGCCGCCGGTGACACGCCAGACACCTTAGCCAAGAAATGCTGGCCTTGCCGAAAGAAAAGTATGGGTGAGTCAACCGTTCCATGGCCGTGATACTTGCAGTGGAGCGCTTGGGTTTCCTGTATGGCGCAATCAGGAGATTGAAAGAGAAGCCAATGCGTTCAAACTCGGCAAGAGCGCCCATGCGGAGCGAAAAGGTCGGGAAGCTTGGCGAAGCGCTGATCCCTCTTGATGCTAATCTTCGCCACAAACCAAGAGGGGGAGTTCCAATGCCGAATCGACTGTCACGAATTGCCGCAACGTTCTTCATTTCGTTTTTTGCCTGTGTCGGCGCTGCGCACGCCGAAATCACCCGTCTAGAAATCACCTCCAAGCAGCCTTATGGTTCATTCAGGGCGGGTGATTACGTCATGTGGCAGGGCAAGGTCTACGGCGATCTCGCGCCGCAGGAAGCTATTCCGGGGCTCGACAAGGTGCAACGCAACTCGCGCGGCCGCGTGGATTACTCGTCGCGTATCGTGCTCATCATGCCGAGCGGTGCAAACCGCGCTAACGGCACGCTGCTGGTCGACGTGCCCAACCGCGGTAATGCCTATGCGCAGGCGCTGTACAACTCGCCGCGCGACGAACCTTTCCTGTCGGGCACGTTCGAGCCGGGGGTCGGCTTTCTGGAGGACTACGGCTACACGATCGCCGAGGTCTATTGGGAACTCGGCAAAGGCGCCGATCTGCCGTCCTTCGTCGACGCGGAAGGCAAAAAGCGCTACGTCGAAGGTGCCGGCTTCGCGATCATGCGCGACACGACGGATTTTCTAGCGCACGCGCCGGCTGATGCTGCCGGCACGCCCAATCCGCTGAAGGGCAACGTCAGTCGCGTAATTGCGAGCGGCAAATCGCAGACCGGCCGGTTCCTGAAAACCTTCCTGTTACACGGCTTCAATAGCGCTGGCGGGCGGCGCGTGTTCGACGGCATGCATGTTTTCGTGTCCGCGTCCGGCACGCTTCCGATCATGCAGACCGGCACCGGACCGGAGTCCAGCGCCAATGGCGGGCCCACCTTCGTTGATCCCGAATTCCGCGGCGTCAACGAAGACCCGCTGACCATCAGCGAGATCATCAAGCGGGTGGAGGCGCGTGGCGAAGTGCCGCCGAAAATGATGCTGATGAGTTCGGTCAGCGACTATTACTCGCTTCGCGCGTCGCTGGGGCGCACCGGCGCGTCGGGTACCGCCGACCAGCCGCTGCCGGCGAGCGTGCGCATGTACGACATTGCCGGTTCTGCGCATGTGCGCGTGCCCAAGGCGCCGGCGGAGTGCTCGCTCGCGCCGAGTCGGCTCGACTGGACGCCGGTATCGCGAGCAACGCTGCTGAAGCTCGACGCGTGGATCGCCAGCAATGCTGAGCCGCCGCCAAACCAGTTGATGCCGCTCGAGCCGGCGGGCAACGAGCCGCCCGCGTTGCGTGCACCGGCGCATCTGCCCGGCGCCGTAATCCAGGTGCCCAAGCATGACGCCGACGGCAACGCTATCGGTGGAATCCGTTTGCCCGATTTCGCGGTGCCGCTGGCTACGCATGGCGGTCAGAGCCGTCCCACGTCGCGCAACTGCATGCTGCTCGGTTCGTACACCCCATTCGCGGGAACCAAAGCAACGCGTGAAGCGGCCGGCGATGCGCGCCTGTCGCTCGCTGAGCGCTATCGAAACCGCGACGATTACCTGAACCGCGTCCGCATTGCCGTCAGGGAATTGGTGAAGGCAGGATTCCTGCTGCCGGAGGACGCAGCGGTCATTACGCAAGCGGCTGCGGCGAATTCTGCATTCGGGCCAGCCATCTCGGATCCTGCGAAGGCAAACTAAGGAAGCGCTGATTAGTTCGCTTCGTGCTGAAGTGGAGAAGCACGAACACCGTGCACGTCAGCCGATGTCGGCGAAAACTAGGGAGTTGGCAACCAATGCCATGTTTGGCCTGGAGCTAGATTTTGTGGACCGCCTGTTGGACACCACCAGCCAGCTGGGCGTGGATGACTTGCGTGCGGTCGCGGCGAAGTATTTGATGGGCGACGGCTTTGTCGGCGCTGTGCAAAAGGGCAAGCCTTGAAGAACGCATGGGTGTGAATGGTGAGCGGCCCATGCCGCCTGTTCCACCCACAATTCCGCCATGGTTAGAACGCGTGCTGGCGCGCCCTGCGGTGCAACGCGTCTTTGCCCGCGAAGAGCTGCAGCAGCCCTGGGTCTGACCAGCACCAGGGCTGCATTGCCAATTTACTTTGCCGTGGCCTTCGCAGCACCGGCGAAGTCACCGGCGGCAATCACCGACAGGCTTTCGATCTTGAAGACCTGTTTGACCGCCTGATTGACCTGCTCCAGTGTCAGTGCGTCGACCTTGGCTTCGATGTCCTTGTCAAACGCCGTCGTGCGCTCATAGCTCAGGTATTCCGCCAGGCGGCGCGACAGCATCGAGTCTTCGGTGCGGTTGACTTCTTCACCCTGACGCCAGGCCTTCTTGGCCTCGGTCAGTTCGGTCGCGGTAAAGCCTTCAGCCACAACCTTCTGCATTTCTTCCTTCAGAGCAACTGCGACTTTGGCGGTGTTTTGCGGTGCGCTGATCGTGAACGCCAGCCACAAGCCTGCAGGGTCCAACGCGGGTGCGCTGAACTGCGAACCTACGCCGTATGAGAGCCCTTCTTTCTGACGGATGCGATCGGCCAGACGGCTCTTCAAGGCGCCGCCACCAATCATGTGATTGGCCAACACAAGCGCCGGGTAGTTGGGCGCGCTGTCCTTGATGGGCACGGGCAGGATGGTCAACATCACGCTATTGGCCTTGTCAGGCGTCTCCAATGTCAACTTTTGGCCATCCACCGGCTTGATGCTGCGAACCACGCGCGCATACGGCTGTGTCGCTTTCCAGGAGCCAAACAAGCTGATCAACTGGGTCTTCAGCGTTGCCACGTCGAAGTCACCCACGGCGGAGAAAGTCGCGTTGCCCGCGCCGTAATAGGCCCGTTGGAACGCTCGCACATCTTCCACCTTGACGGCCTTGACAGCGGCCAATTGCTCTTCAAAGCTCAGCACATGCCGCACATGGCCTGCGGGTGTGTCGTCGGTCATGCGGCGCGCTGCCAGCAAAGCCTGCGGTTGCGGCTCGGGAATGGCCTGCTCGATCCGGCCAATCGTTGCGAGCTGCGCTTCGGTGAATTCCTTGGCCGGGTAAGCGGGCTTGGACATAACCTGGGCCAGCAGTTCCAGTGCAGCGGGGAGGTTGCTGCGAACGGTGGTGATGGTGGCCGTTACGCCTTCGGCACCGCCTGCAACAGAAACCTGTGCCTTCAGTTTGTCAAAACTGTCCTTGATTTCCTGACGGCTCAATTTCTCGGTGCCCATGAGCAACTGCTGAGCAGCCATCTCACCGACTTGCGCCTTGCCGCGCAGGGATTCTTCGGCGCCCACCCGCAATTGCAGGGCCACACTGACGGTCTCGCCCTTGGTCTTCTTGGGCAACAACGCGACTTTCATGCCATTGGCCAGCGTGGAGCGTTGTGTACGCTTCTCGACGTTGTCCGGGCTGGGGTCGAAAACTTCACCTTGTGCAACCACGGCGCGACCCTTGTAGTCCGTGACCAGCGCGGCGATGTTGGGAGTCGTGGGGATATTGGCGCGATCGACCATATCTGTCGGGACAAACCTGCCCAAGGTGCGGTTGGTCGTCTTGAAGTAGGCGTTGGCCGCAGCCTGCACGCTGGCCAGATCGAGTTTTTCAATCCGGTCGCGGTTGATGAAGAACAAACGCCAGTCACCCGCGGCCAGCGCCTCGGTCAGGCCAATGGTCAGGTTGGCCGTGTTGTTCATCGTCAAGTCAATGTTCTTCAGCAATTGCTGTTTGGCGCGGTCCAGCTCGGCCTGGGTAATGGGCTGAGCAGCGAAACCTTCCATGACCTTCAGCAGCGCTTCCTGCGCCGCATCCAGGTTGCCGTCTTTGGCCACGGCGGCGCCGTAGATGCGGTAGCTGGGCTCCAGGTTGCTGACCGACTCGACCTGCAACTTGTTGGCCAGCTTGGTCTCGATCAGGGCCTTGTGCAGGCGCCCGGCCGGTGCGTCGACCAGAATGCGGTCCAGCGCAGTCACTGCGACGGCATCGGCATGCGCGCCGGGAGCCACGTGGTAGCCAGCACCCACGAACTGGGTGCCGCCGGAGCGGCGCACCACCACTGAGCGCTCACCGTCCTGCACCGGCTCGGCGGTATAGGTGGGCTGGAGCACGCGACTCGGTTTGGGTATCTTGCCGAAATATTCCTGCACCTGCTTCAGCAACTTGGCTTCATCGAAGCGGCCGGCGACCATCAGGATCGCGTTGTCGGGTTGGTAGTAGTTTTTGTAAAAAGCACGCAGGCGCGGGATGTTGACCTGTTCAATATCGGAGCGCGCACCGATGGTGGACTTGCCATAGTTGTGCCAGTCAAAAGCAATCGCCTGCATGCGTTCGGTGGTCACGCCGATGGGGTCGCTCTCGCCCATCTCGAACTCGTTGCGCACCACGGACATTTCGCCCTTGTTGGTCTTGGGGTTCCACAGATCGTTCTGGTCGATGGCGGCGTTGACCATGCGGTCGGCCTCCATGGCCAGCATCAGGCGCAGGTTTTCGTCATTGGCAGGGAACACCGAGAAATAGTTGGTGCGGTCGTACCAGGTCGTACCGTTGAATTCTCCGCCCACGGCATTGAGCACTTCAACCGGGGTCTTGGTGCCCTTCTTCACACCAAAGTTGGCGCTGGGCTTGAACAGCAAATGCTCCAGCAAGTGCGCCATGCCGGTCTCGCCGTAGTTCTCATGGCGCGAGCCGACCATGTAGACGATGTTGGTCGTGAGCGTCGGCTTGCTGGCGTCAGGGAACAGCAGCACACGCAAGCCATTGGCCAGGCGGTATTCGGTCAGACCTTCAACCGAAGTTACCTTGATAACTGAGGCGGTAGCTGAGGCTTTGGATGCGGCGGGCGCTGCAGACTGCGCCGCAGATACCAACGCAATGGACATCAATCCTGCAGCCAGCAGGGCCCGCGAAATATTCTTCAATTTCAAAATAGTAACTCCAAAGTGAAATGCCAAAGCACTATGCCATAGCTTGTCCCCCCAAGAAACGAAGGGCCCGCTCACCGGGGCTGAAGCACAAGCCAGCCAAACTGAACTTGCGCCGTCCAGCCGATGGTGCCAGTGCCGCAGGGCTCTGCTGCAGCTTCATCGCGGTGCCATCAGAAACTGCAGTACGCCGTCCAGTCGAGCCGCCCAGTCGGCCTCGTTGTGGCCGGTGCCCGGCAACAGGGGCGTCATGGCGTCTGCGGCGGTGTAGCCGCGCTCGCGCAGCACCTCGGCGGCCATGAGGTGCGCCGGCGCGTAGAGCGAATCGAGCCAGTCGTCGCCGCGGTCGGTGTAGACGCGGTGGCGGCCGGCCGGCGGCAGCTTCTGGCTCAGGTAGCCCAGCGCCGCCAGCGGTAGCGCCGCATTGCGCACGCGCTCGCGCCCCCAGGCGGTCGGCCGGCCCACCCAGTGCGTGGACAACCCGGCCGCGCCACCGAAGACCTGCGGGTACTCGCACAGCGCATAGAGCGAGATCAGCCCGCCCATGCTGGAACCAACGACGAAGGTGCTTTCCGGCCCTGGCCGGGTCGCATAGCGCCGGTCGATGGCGGGCTTGAGTTCTTCGACGATGAAGCGCAGGTAGGCATCGGCTTTGCTGCGGCCATTGCTGGCAACCTCGACGTACTCGCGCCGCGCCGCCTCGGGCGCGAAGGCGAGGAACTTCTCGGGGTAGTACTCGGCGTAGCGCTCGACGCCGCTGTTCCAGATGCCGACGATGATCGTGTCGGCGATACGACCGGCGCGCACGAGCCGATTCACCGCCAGGTCCGCCTGCCACGATTTGCCGCCGAAAGCGTAGCGGCCTTCGAACAGGTTCTGACCGTCATGCATGTAGAGCACCTGGTAGCGCTTGGCCGGGGTGTAGTCGGCCGGCAGCCAGACGTCAACGAAGCGCGCGCCGACATGCTGAGAGGCGATCGGTGCGATGCGCTCGATGCGGCCCACCGACGATTGCGGCGGGGCCGGCGCTACGGACGCAGCCGGGGCGGGCGGGGCCGGCACTGGCTGCGCAGGGGCGAGTTGCCAGAGCGCGCAGACGGCCAAGGCCAGGGTCATTCGATGCAGATGGGTCATACAGCAGGGTCCTTTGGCGGCTTTTTTCATGGGCGGTTGGGGGCCTCGGCTTGAAGCAGCAACGCCAGCGGAATATGCGCCCGCATGGCCCAGTGGCGTTCGTTGTGGCCGCCATGATTGTCGTCGGCCACAATTTTTCCATTTGGAAATAACGTGGACAAAATCAAGTTTACGGGTATGCCCATATGGAACAGTTCGCGTCGACCAGCGCCCGGCAGAGCTTTGGCAAGTTGCTGAAGGCTGCAGGCAATGGGCCGGTAGCGATTGAGAAGCATGGCAAGGTTCAGGCCTTCATCATGGCCCCGGAGTTTTTTGAACCTGCAGTTGCCACCGATGTACTCGCAGCACGGCGCTGAGGCAAAACTCGCCGTGGGTCGGGAACCACGCATGAATCTTGATGCCTTGTTCGCCGTTGTCGACGAAGCCCGCCAACGCTCTTGACGTCATGAGGTTGTCGTTGTTGGCAGCTTGTCAATATTGATTGAGCTTGGAGGGGGAAGCGTGGCGAGGCGCCCGCCAGAAGCTTTTGCCTATCGCCGCCGTTGAATGATTCAAATTGCCATGGCG
>CANFIC010000190.1 GCA_947446685.1 Burkholderiales bacterium | reverse complement strand
TGCACCACTTGCAACTGGTCGGCTTGCATATGCATATCGGCTCAGGCGTCGACTATGGCCATTTGAGCGAAGTCTGCGGTGCGATGGTCGGCCTGGTGCGCGAGGCGGTCGCTGCCGGCCATGACCTGCAGGCGATTTCGGCTGGCGGCGGCTTGTCGATTCCGTACCGCGATGGCGAACCGGTGATCGACACCGGGCATTATTTCGGCCAATGGGACGCCGCCCGCAAGGCCGCCGAAGCCCTGGTCGGCCACCCGTTGTCGCTGGAGATCGAACCCGGTCGCTTCCTGGTGGCCGAGTCGGGTGCGCTGCTCAGTGAGGTGCGCGCAACCAAGGATGCCGGCAGCAATCACTTCGTGCTGGTCGATGCCGGCTTTAGTGAATTGATGCGGCCGGCGATGTACGGCAGCTTCCACGCCATGACGGTGCTGCCGCGCGACGGCTTGGACAGACCAGCGCGGCTGTCGGTGGTGGCCGGGCCGCTGTGCGAATCGGGCGATGTCTTTACCCAGGAGGATGGCGGTGTGGTGCTACCGCGCTTGCTCGGCGGTGCCGAGGTCGGCGATCTGCTGGTGATCCACGCGACCGGCGCTTATGGCGCATCGATGTCGAGCAATTACAACAGCCGGCCGCTGGCGGCCGAGTTGCTCGTCGATGGCGACCAGGAGCGCTTGATCCGGCGCCGTCAGACGGTTGAGGAGTTGCTGGACCTCGAGGTGTTTTGAGGGATTTTTGCTATCGAAAATAGATGGCGATAGCCTAGCTCAATGGCCGTGATTCGTTTAATCAAAACCATTTGCTGCGCTGCACCAATATGATTGCATCTCTCTGCAACCTTATTGGAATCCAACGTGTCCCTGATCAATACCCAAGTCAAGCCTTTCAAAGCCACCGCCTTTCACAACGGCAAGTTCGTTGACTTGACCGAAGCCAGCCTGGCAGGCAAGTGGAACGTGTTCATGTTCTATCCGGCCGACTTCACCTTTGTCTGCCCGACCGAACTCGAAGACCTGGCCAACAGCCATGCTGAATTCCAGCAGATGGGTGTCGATGTCTACGGCATTTCGACGGACAGCCATTTCGCCCACAAGGCCTGGCATGACACCTCGGAAGCGATCAAGAAAGTTCAATATGCCTTGATCGGCGACCCGACCGGCAAGATCAGCCGCAACTTCGAAGTCATGGTCGAGGAAGACGGCATGGCTTTGCGCGGCACCTTCCTGATCAATCCTGAAGGCTTCATCAAGCTTTGCGAAATCCACGACAACGGCATCGGCCGCGATGCGTCGGAATTGATGCGCAAGGTCAAGGCCGCCCAATATGTGGCAGCCCATCCGGGCGAAGTCTGCCCCGCCAAGTGGACCGAAGGCGCCAAGACGCTGACGCCTTCGCTGGATCTGGTCGGCAAGATCTGAGTCGTTTGAACTGATCTGCTAGACCGACGCCAACCCGGGAGGGTTGGCGTCACTCCCCAGGCAAACCAAGCCTCACTGAAAGCGTCCTGAACGGGTGCTTTCAATGTGGCCAGCCTGGCCATGTCTGAATACCGAAAAAAGGAAGAAATCATGTTGGACGCTGCAATGAAGACTCAACTCAAGGGCTATCTTGAGCGCGTTATCCAGCCATTTGAAATCATCGCTTCGCTGAACGATTCGGACAGCGCGCGTGAAATGCACGAGTTGCTGGCCGACATCGCCGGCATGTGTGACCGGATCACGCTCAGGACCGATGGTCAGGATGCCAGGCAGCCTTCGTTCAGCCTGCAGCGCATCGGCAGCGACATGAATTTGCGCTTCGCCGCGATTCCTCTAGGTCATGAATTCACCTCGCTGGTGCTGGCCTTGCTGTGGGTTGGTGGTCATCCGCCCAAGGTCGAGCCGGAGTTGATCGAACAGATCAAGGCGCTGGACGGCGACTTCAATTTCGAGGTCTATATGTCCTTGAGCTGCCACAACTGCCCGGATGTGGTGCAGGCCTTGAGCCTGCTGGCGGTGCTCAATCCAAAGGTCAAGACGGTGGTGATCGACGGCGGGCTGTTCCAGGCCGAAGTCAATGCCCGCGACATCATGGCTGTGCCGATGGTGTTCCTGAACGGCGTGATGTTCAGTTCAGGGCGGATCACGGTCGAGGAGATCCTCGCCAAGCTCGACAGCGGTGCAGCCGACCGCGATGCGGTCAAACTGGCAGCCAAGGCGCCCTATGAGATGTTGATCGTCGGCGGCGGGCCGGCCGGTGCGGCGGCGGCAGTCTATGCGGCGCGCAAGGGCATCCGTACCGGCATCGCGGCTGAGCGCTTCGGTGGCCAGGTCAATGACACCTTGGCGATCGAGAATTACGTCTCGGTGCTCGAGACCGATGGGCCGAAGTTCGCGATGGCACTCGAAGCCCATGTGAAAGCCTATGCGGTCGAAATCATGAACAACCAGCGTGCTGATCGGCTGGTTCCGGCCGCTCAAGCCGGCGGATTGATCGAAGTGCAAATGGCCAATGGCGGTTCATTGAAAGCCAGGACGGTGATCATCTCGACCGGCGCGCGCTGGCGCAATGTCAATGTGCCGGGCGAGCAGGAATACAAGAACAAGGGCGTGGCCTATTGCCCGCATTGCGACGGGCCGCTGTTCAAAGGCAAGCGGGTGGCGGTGATCGGTGGCGGCAACTCGGGCATCGAGGCGGCGATCGACCTCGCCGGCATCGTGGCCCATGTCACGGTGATCGAGTTTGGTGACGCATTGCGCGCCGACGCGGTGCTGGTCAACAAGCTCAATAGCCTGCCCAATGTCAGCGTGCATACCCAGGCGAAGACGACCGAGCTGACCGGTGCGGGCGGCAAGTTGAACGGCATCAGCTTCACCGACCTGGCCAGCGGGGCCGCGCACCACATCGAGCTTGAAGGCGTTTTTGTGCAGATCGGCCTGGTGCCCAATACCGAATGGTTGAAGGGTGTGGTCGAATTGTCCAAGAGTGGCGAAATCATCGTCGACGCGAAGGGCCAGACTTCGGTGCCTGGCGTTTTCGCCGCTGGCGATGTGACGACGGTGCCATTCAAGCAGATCATCATCGCCACCGGCGACGGTGCCAAGGCAGCGCTTGGCGCTTTCGATCACCTGATGCGCATGCCGGCGGTGCAGGCCTGATTCAAGCGGGCAGCAGTTCGGCCTGATTGCGACGGCTGTTCTGCCATCCGTCGACGCTGTAGAGGAGCAGCGCGGACCAAATCAGGACGAAGCCGATCAGACGTGAGGGCGAGAAGGCTTCATGGAAGACGTAGACGCCGAGTGTGAACTGCAAGGTCGGACCAATGTATTGCAGCAGGCCCAAGGTCGTCATTGGAATGCGGCGCGCCCCGGCCGCAAACAACAGCAAAGGGATGGCAGTCAAAGGTCCGGCAGCCAGCAGCCAAAGGTTGGTGGCAGTATGGCCCTGCGACATCGCGCTACTGCCCTGCCAGGTCCACCAGGCAATGGCCCCGATGGCGAAGGGTGTCAGCATCATGGTCTCGAGCGTCAATCCTTCCATCGCACCCAAGGTGGCGACCTTGCGCAGCAGGCCGTAGAAACCGAAAGTCAAGCCCAGCGTCAAGGCGACCCAGGGCGGGTGACCGGTCTGCCAGGCCAGCCAGCCCACGCCGAGCGTAGCGATGGCGACAGCCAGCCATTGGAGTCGCCGCGGCCGCTCATGCAAAAAGAAAAATCCCAGCGCGATATTGACCAGCGGATTGATGAAATAACCCAGGCTGGCATCAAGCAGATGCTGGTGCTGTACCGCCCAGACATAGACCAGCCAGTTGCTGGCCAGCAGCATGGCCGACAAGGCAAAGGCCGCCAGTATTTTGGGTTGACGCGACAGCCCTCTCAGCCAGGCCCAACGCCGCAGCACCAGCAGCAGGACCAGCATGAACAGCATCGACCAGACCGTGCGGTGCATCACCACCTCGAGCGCTGGCACTTCCGCCACCTGTAAAAAATAGAGCGGAAACAGCCCCCAGGCCAGATAGGCCAGCGAAGCAAAAACAATGCCTTGGTTCATCGGTCAGTCACGCCACGCGGGTCAATTGAAGAAGGGGCATTGTGGCCCGGCCAGGGGTTCAGTCTTGCTGCCATGGGCCAATGGCCTGCAATGCCGCCCATTCAGGTCCGGGTGGTGCATGCAAGCTCAGCAGTTCGCCGCTGGCCGGATGCCTGATTTCAAGCGCCAGCGCATGCAGCCAGAGTCGCTGCAGACCCAGAAAACCGGCCACCGCGCGGTTTTGTGCGCCCTTGCCATGGGTGGAGTCGCCGATGATCGGATGAGAAATATGCTTGAAATGGCGCCGCAGTTGATGCCGCCTGCCGGTATGCGGGCGCGCTTCGACCAGCGCAAAGCGGCTCGAAGCAAAGCTTGGGTCAAGGCAGAGTGGCCATTCAACCCGGGCCAAGCGTTGCCAATCGGTTCTTGCCGCCAGCATCAGCTGCCCTTTTGATGCTTGCTCCGGGTCTTTGGCCAGCGGGTGTTCGATCACGCCATCGGCTGCGGGCCAACCGCGCAGCAGCGTCAGATAGCGCTTGCGAACCAGCCCTTGTTCGAAAGCCTGCCCCAGGCTGGAGGCGATTTCGGCGCTGAGCGCGAACAGCAGCAAGCCCGAAGTGCCCTTGTCGAGCCGGTGTGCCGGCCAGACCTTGCGGCCGAGCTGGTCACGCAGCATCTGCAGCGCGAAGACCTGGGCCTGGGCATCGATGGCGCTGCGGTGCACCAGCAGGCCGGCCGGCTTGTCGATCGCGACCAGATGCTCATCGATGTGAATGATGTTCAGCGGCGCTTCGGCGGCGCTCATTGGCGCTCGCCGTCGAGGTAATACCAGGCTGATTTCTCGCGTACGAAGCGGCTGATCTCATGCTGGCGTTCGGCGCGTCCGCCCAGCTTGCTGCGCGCGACGAATTCGACCGTCGCATGGTCGGCGTCCTGTTGCAGATGTTGTTTCACCGTCAAGCCCAGCCAGCGCAGACCCGGCTGATTCAATCCCAAGGCGGCCGGCCGGCTGATGGCATGCCAGCTGGCCTGCAGGTAAGCGGGCAGATCCTGCACAAAGGCGCTGTAACGCGATCGCATCAAGGCCTCGGCATCGGGTGCTCCCAGCGTCGAGGTTTCGGCAAATTGGCGGTGATAGCGGCCGCAGCAGGCGCTGTAGGGCTGCTTCAAGCCGCAAGGGCAGGGGAAGGATTCTTGGCTCATCAGGCATCGATCATGCCGCAAACCTGAGGATGCTCTGAATAACCCCTCACGGCATGTGCTAGCCCGGCCTCGGGCGGTCTGCGGCGTTGCATTTATTGCCAATAGCACGCGCTATTGGCCGCAAAATGCGCCTTGCATCCCATCCCGATCCGAACTGCACACACTCGTGTTGAGTTATGCAGAGCATCCTTAAAATACTCGGATGCATACCCAAGAATCCTTGTCCGTCCCCAATGGCTTGTTGAAGAACCTCAACCCCGAACAATACGCTGCGGTCACCGCGCCGGCCGAGGCCACCTTGATTCTTGCCGGCGCGGGTTCCGGCAAGACGCGGGTGCTGACCACCCGCATCGCCTGGCTGATGCAGACCGGCCAGGTCACCCCCGCCGGCGTGATGGCGGTGACCTTCACCAACAAGGCCTCGAAGGAAATGCTCACCCGGCTAACGACGATGCTGCCGGTCAATGTGCGCGGCATGTGGATCGGCACTTTCCACGGCCTGTGCAACCGCTTCTTGCGCGCGCATTGGAAATTGGCCGGCCTGCCGCAGGCTTTTCAGATCCTCGACTCAAGCGATTCGGTCTCGGCCATCAAGCGCGTGATCCGCGCGATGAAGCTCGACGAAGAGCGTTTCGTGCCCAAGCAGGTCGGCTGGTTCATTGCCGGCGCCAAGGAAGAGGCGCAGCGGCCCAAGGACATCGAGCCGCGCGACGAACAGACGCGGATGCTGATCGAGATCTACCGGGCCTATGAAGCGCAATGCCAGCGCGAAGGCGTGGTCGATTTTGCCGAGCTGATGCTGCGCTGCTATGAGGTGATGCGCGACAACCCGGGGCTGCGCGAACATTACCAGCAGCGCTTCCAGCATCTGCTGGTCGACGAGTTCCAGGATACCAACAAGCTGCAATATGCCTGGCTGAAGATGTTCGCCCCGCCGGGCAAGGGGCAAGGCGTGATGGCGGTCGGCGACGACGACCAGAGCATCTATGCCTTTCGCGGCGCACGCGTTGGCAATATGGCCGATTTCGAGCGCGAATACCGGGTCAAGCGCGTCATCAAGCTGGAGCAGAACTACCGCAGCTTCAGCAATATCCTCGATTCGGCCAACCAGCTGATCAGTTGCAATACCAAGCGCCTGGGCAAGAACCTGCGTACCGAAGCGGGACCTGGCGAGCAGGTGCGGGTCTACGAGGCCACCAGCGACTTTGCCGAGGCGCAATGGCTGATCGAGGAAGCGCAGGCGCTGCATCGGCAGGGCATGGCGCGCAAGGAAATTGCCATGCTCTATCGCAGCAATGCGCAGTCACGGGTGATCGAATCGGCGCTGTTCAATGCCGGCATTCCGTACCGCGTCTATGGTGGACTGCGCTTTTTCGAGCGCGCCGAAGTCAAGCATGCCTTGTCTTACCTGCGCCTGCTCGAGAACGCCAACGATGACAACAGCTTCCTGCGCGTCGTCAATTTTCCGGCCCGCGGCATCGGCGCCCGGTCGATCGAGTTGCTGCAGGATGCTGCGCGCAATTCAGGCCGCAGCCTTTACCAGAGCGTCGGCGCCGTGCCGGGCAAAGCCGGGGTCAATCTGCAGGCGTTTACCGCCTTGATCGACTCGACCCGCAACCTGACGCTGGGCATGACGCTGCGTGAAATCATCGAGCAAATTCTGGAGGTTTCCGGCCTCGCCGAGTTCTACCGCAACGACAAGGACGGCGCCGAACGGCTGGAGAATCTGGGTGAGCTGATCAATGCCGCCGAGGCCTTTGTGACGCAGGAAGGATTTGGCAAGGACGCAGTCGGGATACCGGTCGATGAGTTGAGCTCTTATGACGAAGCGGCAGCAACTCGCCCGGACGCGTCAGGCGCCAGCAACTTCGCCCCTGATGCCGAGACCGGCGAGATCATGTCGCCGCTGGTCGCATTCTTGACCCATGCGTCGCTGGAGGCCGGTGATAACCAGGCTCAGGCAGGACAGGACGCGGTGCAGTTGATGACGGTGCATTCGGCCAAGGGGCTCGAATTCGACGCGGTCTTCATCACCGGGTTGGAAGAGGGGCTGTTCC
>CANFIC010000189.1 GCA_947446685.1 Burkholderiales bacterium | reverse complement strand
GTTGAGCAAGTCTTGCTGCGATGCAAGCCTTGGCTTCTCAATAGTCCTATACCGGGCAGGCAGACCGGCTTTTTATTGCAAGCAATTGCAGCAAAGTCTTGGCTTTGACTTGATTCGAATGAACCTGAGGCAGACCCAAAATGGCTGATACCCGAGCCGCCGAGCTGGCACTCAAGGAAGGCGATGCCCTGCAGGCATTGAAACGGCTGACAGAACAGGTCCGCGCTCACCCGCAGGACGCCAAGTTGCGCGTTTTCTTGTTCCAGTTGCTCTGCGTCACCGGGCAATGGGAGCGTGCGCTGAACCAGCTCAATGTCTCGCTCGAGCTTGATGCCGGCACCTTGCCAATGGTACAAACCTACCGCGAAGCAATCGCCTGCGAGACGCTGCGTATGCAGGTCTTCACTGGTCAGAAAGTGCCGATGCTTTTTGGCGAACCCGAAACCTGGGTCGCCTTGCTGATCGAAGCGCTATTGCGCGAAGGCCGGGGCGAGGTAGATGCGGGCCGGCAATTGCGCGAACAGGCGCTGGAACAGGCGCCTGCAAGCTCTGGAACTGCGGATGGTCAGGCCTTCAGCTGGATTGCAGATGCCGATGCCCGCCTGGGACCGACATTGGAGGCGATCATCAACGGCCGCTATTACTGGTTGCCGTGGAACCGCTTGGCCAGGGTCGACATCGATGCACCAGAAGATCTGCGCGATGCGGTGTGGATGCCAGCGCATTTCCAGTTCACCAATGGTGGCGAGGTAGTCGGCTTGATTCCGACCCGCTATCCCGATACCAAACTGGCAACGGGTGATTTGCTGGCACTGTCCCGCAGCACCGATTGGCTTGAGTCCAGCCCAGGCTTCTTCAATGGTTTGGGCCAACGGCTGATCACCACCGACAACGCCGAATATGGCCTGATGGATTTGCGCTCCGTCTTGATCGATCAGTCTGAAGATTGATCGCTGATCTACCAGCATCTCATGGCCACATCCCGCGCCCAGGACCGTTTGCAGCCAGCCTTGCTGGATCGCTTGACCGATGACGAACCGGATTCATCGGTTGAGTCAAGCGACTCCCGCGTCATCAATCGCAACCGCTTGCGCGACCTCGTGCTGCGCGATCTGGCGTGGCTGTTCAATGCGACCGCCCTGACCGGCGACATCGACTGGGACTCGGTTCCCCACGCGCGCCGATCAGTCCTCAACTATGGCTTGCCGGCGCTGTCGGGTTTGTCTACTTCGGGTCTCAATTTGGGGCAGTTGCAGTCGCAAGTCAGACAGGCGATCCTCGACCACGAACCGCGGATTTTGCCCGATACGCTGGCGGTCGAAGCTGTGGTTTCGAATGCCCAACTGGATCACCATAATCTGATCGGTTTTCGCATCAGCGGCCAACTCTGGGCTCAGCCGGTGCCGATGGAGCTACTGCTGCGCACCGACATAGATATTGAAACCGGTCGGGTCGCGGTCAGCGAACTCGCTCGCTGACGGCAGCCATGGATCCACGCCTACTCCGCTATTACAACGAAGAGCTGCGCCATCTGCGCGAGATGGGGGCCGAATTCGCAGAGCAATTTCCGAAAATTGCGTCGCGCCTTGGCATGGAAGGTCTGGAAGTCACCGACCCCTATGTAGAGCGTTTGCTGGAAGGATTTGCCTTCCTCGCAGGGCGGGTGCAACTGAAGATCGATGCTGAATTTCCGCGCTTCACTCAGCGCCTGCTCGAGATCGTCTACCCGCAGTTTCTCAAACCTGTACCTGCCATGTTGATGGCTCAGGTCAATCCAGATCTGGCCGATCCCAGCTTGGCTCAGGGCATCACTTTGCCGCGAGGCAGTGTGATGAATGGGCCGGCAAACAAAGCCGGAGCCACTGCTTGCGAGTTCCGCAGCGCCCATGCGTTGACGCTATGGCCCCTGGAATTGACCCAGGTGGAATACTTCGCCCATTCGGCCGACCTGCCCATGGCGGCCACACCCGAATGGCGAAAATACCGTTCAGGCTTGCGGATTCGATTGCGGACCACAGCCGGGCTGGATTTTTCGCAGATCACGCTGCAGGACCTGCGCCTGCATTGCACCGGACTCGACGAAGTAGCTTACCGACTGCATGAACTGGTCGGGGGTCAGGCATTGGGCCTGTTGGTGCTGCCCACCCGGCGCCCGGCGGCTTGGCATGAAGCGCTTGAAGCCGATTGCATCGAATTGGCTGGATTTGAAGACGACCAGGCCCTGCTGCCCGAAACATTGCAGGGCTTCGAAGGCTACCGCCTGTTGCAGGAGTATTTCGCTTTTCCGCAGCGCTATTTGTTCTTCGATCTGACTGGCATCGGCGCAGCGCTCAAAAAACATGGCGGCAACGAAGTCGACATCGTCATCCTCTTCAGCCGGGTGGACAACGCCTTGCTGCAATCGGTCGACGTGAACAGCCTGGCTTTGCATTGCATGCCTGCGGTCAACTTGCTGGAGCGCCGCTGCGACCGCATCCATGTCAGCAATGACAGCAGTGAATTCCATATCGTTCCCGACCGCACCAAGCCGATGGATTTCGAAGTCCACACCCTCACCGAGGTGGTGGGTTACGGCGCGGGCATCAACAGCGAATGGCGCTTTCTGCCCTTCTACAACGCCTTCCACACCGAAGGCCAAAGCCATCAAGCCTACTACGCGACCCAGCGCGAACCGCGCCTGATGTCACAGGTGCAACAGCGCGACGGGCCGCGCAGCGCCTATATCGGCTCCGAGGTCTATCTGCAGGTGGTGGACGCCCAGGAGGCACCGTTTTCTGCTGATCTGCGCCAGATCGGTGTGCGTGCGCTTTGCACCAATCGCGACCTGCCCATCCTGATGCCTGTGGGCAATGCCAAGGGCGATTTAACCTTGGCGCAGACGGCACCGGTCAAGAGCATCCAGGTGATCAAGGGGCCATCGCGTCCGATGTCGGCCCTGCGCGAGGGCAACCTCAACTGGAAGCTGATCAACCAGTTGTCGCTGAACCACCTGTCACTGACCGACACCAACCTCGAGCAAGGGGCTGCCGCCCTGCGCCAGATCCTGCAGCTTTATGCGCCCGCAGGCGACGCGGGAGCTCAGCGCCAGATCGATGGCTTGCGCTCGGTCAAGCTGCAAACCGTGGTGCGCCGCTTGCCGATGCCCGGGCCGATTACCTTTGGCCGGGGCGTGGCTGTGCTGGTCGAGGTTGACGACCTGTCGTTCGAGGGTGCCAGCGCCTTTTTGCTGGGCTGTGTGCTGGAGCGTTTTATAGCGCGCCATGTGTCGATCAATGGCTTCACCCAATTGCGCCTGTATTCGGCTGCCCGGGGTGACATTCTGAACGGAAGACCGCGATGCGGAATCCGGCCGATTCTGTGATTCAGCAGCCCGCCGATCCGGTTGACGCTGGGCTGCAAGCCAATGCGGAAGTTCTGCCTGTGCAGCGACTGGATCCGCTGCTGGAAGCCGCCGCGGCACCGCACCGTTTTGATTTTTTTCATCTGATGCGCCGTATCGAAGCGCACCATGCGGACAAACCCAGGCTGGGCCAGGCACGCCGCCCGGTCGACGAGCCGGTGCGGTTGGGGCAGACGGCAGACATGTCATTCGCCCCGAGCAGCCTTGCGCGCATCAGCTTGGAGGACCGCAGCGGCATGCCCCGTATCGAGGTGCGTTTTTTCGGTCTGTTCGGCCCCAACGGCCCGCTGCCCTTGCACCTGACCGCCTATGCACGCGAGCGAAGCTTGAACAAGGGCGACGAGACCTTCGCACGTTTTGCGGACATGTTTCACCACCGGTTGCTGCTGCTGTTCTACCGCGCCTGGGCCCAGGCCCAACCCGCAGCAAGCCTGGATCGGCCCGATGAAGACCGCTTTGCCGACTATGTGGGCTCGCTGATCGGCGTCGGCGGCCAAGCTTGGCGCAATCGTGACGCCGCTCCCGACCATGCCCGGCTGGCTTTTGCCGGCCAGATGTCGCGCCAAGTGCGTAATGCCGACGGTCTGGCCAATCTGCTCACCGGTTTTTTGGGCCTGCAGGTTCGTCTGGAGCAGTTTGTCGGCCGCTGGATGCCCTTGCCGCCCTCCGAGCGCACCCGCATCGGCAGGCGTGCCGCTTCGCGGCGCATGTCGACCTCCCAGCTCGGCGTCAGCGCGGCCTTGGGCCAGTCCGTGTTCGACCGACAGCACCATTTCCGGGTCCACATCGGCCCCTTGTCCTTGCCCGCATTCGAATCGCTATTGCCGGTCGGCACGGCGCTGCCGGCGGTCAAGGCCCTGGTGAAGCAATACGCCGGCCTGGAACTTGGCTGGGACCTGCGGCTTGAACTCGACAAGGCCGAGCTTCCCGCTTGCCGGCCCGGCCGCTATGGGCGCCTGGGCTGGACCAGCTGGCTGGGTCAGCCGCGCAACGGCCAAGCGCCCGCCTTGAATCTCGTACCGAACCTCTCCTAACCCTGCGACCACGGACCAAAAGGAAACACCATGGCAGACATCAACCGCGTCACCTTGTTCGGCAAACTGAACCAGGCAGGCTACAAGTCCGTCGAAGGAGCCACCGTGTTCTGCAAGCTGCGGGGCAACCCCTATGTGGAGCTGGAACATTGGATCGCACAAATTCTGCAGAGCCCTGATTCCGATTGGCACCGCATCATCAAGCATGGGCAGCTCGATATGTCCGCTCTGGCCAAGGACCTCACCGCCGCATTGGACCGGCTGCCGCGAGGTGCCACCAGCATCTCGGACATCGCCGAAAACATTGCCGATGCGATCGAACGTGGCTGGGTCTATGGCACTTTGCTCTACGCCGACAACAGCGTGCGCACCGGCTATGTACTGGTCGGCATGCTCAAGACCAGGAACCTGCGCAATGCCCTGATCGCCATCAGCCGCCAATTCGAGAAGCTCAAGGTCGATGACCTGAGCGACAACTTGGCCAAGATTTTGGCCGGATCGCCCGAGAGCGGACAAGGCGCTGCCGACGGCTCATCCGCTGCAGGTGCTGCGCCAGGCGAAGCCAGCGGCGCAATCGCCCCGGCAGCGATGGGCAAGCAGGAGGCGTTGAAAAAATTTACCGTCGACCTGACCGAGCAGGCCAGAGGCGGCAAGATGGACCCGATCGTCGGCCGTGACGACGAGATCCGTCAGGTCGTCGACATCCTGATGCGGCGGCGCCAGAACAACCCGATCCTGGTCGGCGAGGCCGGTGTAGGCAAGACCGCGGTGGTCGAAGGTTTTGCACAGCGCATCGCTCGCGGCGACGTGCCGCCGAGTCTGAAAGACGTCGAACTGCGCTCGCTCGACGTCGGCCTGCTGCAGGCCGGCGCCAGCATGAAGGGCGAGTTCGAGCAGCGCCTGCGCTCAGTCATCGACGAGGTGCAGGCCTCTGTCAAGCCGATCATCCTTTTCATCGATGAAACCCATACCCTGGTCGGTGCAGGAGGTGCGGCCGGTACCGGTGACGCCGCCAACCTGCTCAAACCAGCGCTGGCGCGCGGCACCTTGCGCACCATCGGTGCGACCACCTTTGCCGAGTACAAAAAGCACATCGAAAAAGATCCGGCGCTGACCAGGCGCTTCCAGACCATCCAGGTCGACGAACCTGACGAGGCCAAAGCCATCCTGATGATGCGCGGCGTCGCCAGCACGATGGAAAAGCACCACAAGGTGCAGATCCTCGACGAGGCGCTGGAAGCGGCCGTCAAGCTGAGCAGCCGCTACATTCCGGCACGCCAATTACCCGACAAGAGCGTCAGCCTGATCGACACCGCCTGCGCGCGGGTGGCTGTCAGCCTGCATGCGACACCGGCCGAAGTCGACGATTGCCGCAAGCGCATCGAGGCGCTCGAGACCGAGCTGGCCATCATCGGGCGCGAAAAAGCGATCGGCATCGACACCGGCAAACGCGAAGCCGAAGCCAGCGAGTTGTTGTCCAAGGAACGCGAGCGCCTGGCCGCTCTGGACGCACGCTGGGCCGAGGAAAAGGCGTTGGTTGACGAATTGCTGGCCTTGCGCGCCAAGCTGCGCGCCGGCATCCTGCCGGTCGAAGGCACCGGCAGCAAGCTCGAGGCGGCCGCAGCTGACGCCGCCGAGGCCGAAGGTCTGGCCGCCAGCGCAGCCGAGCAGGAGACCGAGCGCCTGGGCCAGCTCGCGCAGCTCAAGGCCGTGCAGGACAAGCTCGCAGCGCTGCAAGGCGAGACCCCGCTGATTCTGCCCACGGTGGACTACCAGGCCGTGGCTTCGGTGGTCGGCGACTGGACCGGCATCCCGGTCGGCCGCATGGCGCGCAACGAAATCGAGACGATCCTGAAAGTGGCCGACGCGCTGTCACAGCGGGTGATCGGCCAGGACCATGCGATGGAGATGATCGCCAAGCGCATCCAGACCAGCCGTGCCGGGCTGGACAACCCGAACAAACCGATCGGCGTATTCATGCTGGCGGGCACCTCGGGCGTGGGCAAGACCGAGACCGCGCTGGCGCTCGCCGAAGCCTTGTACGGCGGCGAACAGAACATGATCACCGTCAACATGAGCGAGTACCAGGAGGCCCACACGGTCTCGACGCTCAAGGGCGCGCCCCCGGGCTATGTCGGCTACGGCGAAGGCGGCGTGCTGACCGAGGCGGTGCGGCGCAAGCCCTACAGCGTGGTGCTGCTCGACGAGGTAGAAAAAGCCCATCCAGACGTGCACGAGATGTTCTTCCAAGTCTTCGACAAGGGCTTCATGGAGGACGGCGAAGGCCGCTTCATCGACTTCAAGAACACCTTGATCCTGTTGACGACCAACGCCGGCACTGACCTGATCGCCGGCCTGTGCAAAGACCCCGAACTGATGCCCGACCCCGAGGGCATGGCCAAGGCGCTGCGCGAGCCGCTGCTGAAAATCTTCCCGCCCGCGCTGCTGGGTCGGTTGGTAACGATTCCCTATTACCCGCTGTCCGACGAGATGCTAGGCAAGATCGTCAAGCTGCAACTCAACCGCATCAAGAAACGCGTCGAGGCGCGCTACAAGATTCCGTTCAACTACAGCGATGAAGTGGTGAAACTTGTGGTTTCGCGTTGCACCGAATCGGAATCAGGCGGGCGGATGATTGATGCCATTCTCACAAATACCATGCTGCCGGATATTTCGCGTCAGTTCCTGACAAGGATGATGGAGGGCAATGAAATTTCCGGAGTGACAGTAGATGTGGGCAATGGAGATTTTGCGTACAACTTTGGCTGACCTTGCCCATGGATCCCTTATTACATAGCCAACGTAATGCGTTGGCTTGCCGGAGTTGATCGGCGCGCCCGCATTAGTCGAGCCTCATCAGGCTTACATACATAAGCTCAGGGG
>CANFIC010000188.1 GCA_947446685.1 Burkholderiales bacterium | reverse complement strand
CGGCTTTCAGCGCCGCACCGCGTCGGTGAACTGGACCTTGTTCGGCTGCCGCTCGGGCGAGAGCACAAAGTGATCGGGATGCTTCTTGAACAGCCTGGTCGAAGCTGCGGTCTTGGCCAGCAGGCCGCTCTGGCGCAATTGCAGCGCCGCCTCGCCGAGCTCGACCTTGTCGCCGCCGCGCAAGCCGGGCACCGCCTGCAGGATGGCTTCGACCTCAGCCGACAGGCCGGTCACTGGTGTTGCTGCAGGCTTGCGCGAACGCTTGACTGCTGCCGGCCTGGCGGCTGGCTTGAGCTCCAGAGCGGGGGCATCCACCTTGACTGGCGCTGCCGGCTGCGCCTTGGGCTTGAGCGCGCGTTTGGCAGCGGCTTTGTGCTCCTGATGCACCAGTTCATCGAACTGGTCATAGGCCGACAGCACGCCCTCGCCGGTCTTGCCTTTCTGGCCGAAGCCACGCACCCAGCAACCCTTTTCGCGCAAGCGCCCGACCAACGGCGTGAAGTCAGAATCGGATGAAACGATCACCGCCACATCGGGACGCAAGTCGATTGCCAGATCGATCGCGTCAACTGCCAACGCAATGTCGGTCGAGTTCTTGCCGACGGCGAGGTTGACCATCGGGCGCAGCGCCAAGCGCTTCAGGAAAGCCCCATGCTGGACCGCATGCTCGGCGGTGCAATAGGCACGGCGCACATGCACTGCGCCATAGTCGGCCAGTGTCTGCTTCAGCGCCTGCTCGATCACATCGGGCGAGACATTGTCAAAGTCGACCAGCAGCATGACTTGGTGACGGCTCATCAGGACATCCTCCAGGACAAGGTTTCACCAGCGCGCAGCGGCTTGATCTGCGCTTCGCCGAATGGCAGGACTTCAGGCAAAGTCCAGGGCTGACGCTGCAAAGTGACTTTGCCGGTATTGCGCGGCAGGCCGTAGAAATCGGGGCCGTTGAAACTGGCAAAGGCTTCGAACTTGTCGAGTGCCTGGATCGCTTCAAAGGCCTCGGCATAGAGCTCCAGCGCCGACAGCGCGGTGAAGCAGCCAGCGCCGCAGACCGAAGTCTCCTTGATCTGCGAAGCATGCGGCGCGCTATCGGTACCGAGGAAAAACCTGGGGTTGCCCGAGGCCACTGCAGCATTCAAGGCCAGGCGATGGACTTCGCGCTTGAGCACCGGCAAGCAATAGTAATGAGGGCGCAGCCCACCGGTAAAAATCGCGTTGCGGTTGTAAAGCAGGTGTTGCGGCGTCACGGTCGCGGCGGTGAATGCACCGGCAGACGCGACATATTGCGCCGCCTCGCGGGTCGTGATGTGCTCGAACACCACCTTCAATTCGGGCATGTCGCGGCGCAGCGGCTGCATCACCCGGTCGATGAAGACCGCCTCGCGGTCGAAGATGTCGATGTCCGGGTCGGTGACCTCGCCATGCACCAGCAACAGCAGACCTTCGCGCTGCATCGCCTCGAGTGTCTTATAGGTTTTGCGGATGTCGGTGACACCGGCATCGCTGTTCGTCGTCGCCCCGGCCGGGTAAAGCTTCAAGGCCACCACCCCGGCATCGCGGGCGCGTTTGATCTCGTCGGCCGGCGTCAGGTCGGTCAGATAAAGCGTCATCAAGGGCTGGAAATCTGCGCCCTCGGGCAATGCCGCCAGGATGCGTTCGCGGTATGCCAGCGCCTGCGCGGCGGTGGTGATCGGCGGGCGCAGATTGGGCATCACGATGGCGCGGCCGAATTGCCTGGCCGTGCAGGGCAGCACGCTGGCCAGCGCCGCGCCGTCGCGCAAATGCAAATGCCAATCGTCGGGGCGGGTGATCGTCAGCGAGGAAGGATGGCTCATAGGCCCAAATTGTCGCACCGGGCCGCTGCCGGCACCCGAGCGCTCAATGCTGCAGGATCTTCGAGAGGAATTCCTTGGCGCGCGGCGTGCGTTCATCGGGCTTGCCGAAGAAGTCCTCGCGCGGGCAGTCCTCGACGATGCGGCCTTCATCCATGAAGATGACGCGGCTGCTGACCATCTTGGCAAAACCCATTTCGTGGGTGACGCACATCATCGTCATGCCGTCATGGGCCAGCTTGATCATCACGTCGAGCACCTCGCCGACCATTTCGGGGTCGAGCGCCGAGGTCGGCTCATCGAACAGCATCACCATCGGGTCCATCGACAAGGCCCGCGCGATCGCCACCCGCTGCTGCTGGCCGCCCGAAAGCTGGCCGGGGAATTTGTCCTTGTGGGCGCTCAGGCCGACGCGGTCGAGCATCTTCAGGCCGCGCGCCAGGGCATCGTCAGCACTGCGGCCCAGCACCTTGATCTGCGCGATCGTCAGGTTTTCGGTCACCGACAAATGGGGGAAGAGCTCGAAATGCTGGAACACCATGCCGACGCGCGAGCGCAGCCTGGGCAGATTGGTCTTCGGATCGGCCAGTGAAATGCCGTCGACGATGATGTCGCCGCGCTGGAAAGGCTCCAGCGCATTGACCGTCTTGATCAGGGTCGACTTGCCTGAACCCGAGGGGCCGCAAACGACCACCACTTCGCCCTTTTTGATGCGGGTCGAGCAATCGGTCAGCACCTGGAACTTGCCGTACCACTTGGAAACGTTCTTGACTTCAATCATGTGACAGCTCTCAGCGGATGATGGCGATCTTTTTCTGCAAGCGACGCACCAGCATCGACAGGCTGAAACAGATCACGAAGTAGACAATGCTCGCCAGCAGATAGGTCTCGACCGGACGGTTGAAGTTCTTGCCGGCGACTTCAAAGCCCTTCAGCAGGTCATAGGCGCCGATCGCGTAGACCAGCGAAGTGTCCTGGAACAGGATGATCGTCTGCGTCATCAGCACCGGCAGCATGTTTCTGAACGCCTGCGGCAACACGATCAACTGCATCGTCTGGCCATAAGTCATGCCGACCGCATAGCCGGCGTGAACCTGACCCTTGGGCACCGACTGGATGCCGGCGCGCATGATTTCAGAGTAATAAGCCGCTTCAAAAACGGTAAATGTGATGATCGCCGACAGCTCGGCGCCCATCGGCCGGCCGATCAGCAAGGGGATCAAAAGGAAGAACCAGAGGATCACCATCACCAGCGGGATCGAGCGCAAGGTGTTGACATAGGCGGCAGCCGGCAGCACCAACCAGGGTTTGCCTGACAGGCGCAAGAGCGCCAGCAGCGTGCCCAGCGCGATGCCGCCGAGCATCGCGATCAAGGTCAGCTGGAACGAAAACCCCAGACCCTTGAGGATGAAACTCGAGATGAGATGCCAGTCGAGAAAGCTGAAGTCGAGGCTCATGTCACTTGGCCCCCAGCAGTCCAGGCACCTGCACGCGGTGCTCGACGACCATGGCGATCCGGTTGATCGCAAAGGCCGAGAGGAAATACAGGCCAGTCACCGCCAGATAAACCTCGATGCCGCGCGAGGTTTCTTCCTGCGCCTGCATCGCAAACATCGTCAGCTCGGCGATGCTGACCGCAAACGCGACCGAGCTGTTCTTGATGATGTTCATGCTCTCGCTGGTCAGCGGCGGAATGATGATGCGAAACGCCATCGGCAGCAGCACATAGCGGTAGGTCTGCGCCAGCGTGAATCCGACCGCCAAGCCGGCATGGCGCTGCCCGGTCGGCAGGCTCTGGATGCCTGCTCGCACCTGTTCAGAAATTCTTGCCGAAGTGAAAAATCCCAACGCGACGACCACCAAGATGAAGCTGGGAATGGCGCGCAGCGACAGGAATAGCGACGGCAGCACGTGGTACCAGAGGAAGACCTGGACCAGCAGCGGAATATTGCGGAACAACTCGGTCCAGGCATCGCCGATGAAGACCAGGCCCTTGTGCGGCAATGTACGCAAGATGCCCATCAGCGAACCCGCCACGATCGCGACGACCATCGCCAGCAAGGCCACGCTGAGCGTCCAGCCCCAGGCAGAGAATAACCAATCGAGGTAGGTGATCTCGCCGCCATTGCCAAAGCAGCGCGGCATCACTTCCCCGTCGATCGTGTTCTTGCAGAAAACCTGCCATTCCCAAGTCGACACCACAGCACCCCTTCAAAAAATTCGAGGCCGCCGCGGCATCGCCGGGCGGCCTCGATATCAAGCGATCAACGTCACTTCTTCAGGTAGGACTCGACCGGATTGTCGTTCGGGTTAGCCCAGGCAAATTTGGTCGCTTCGCTGGCGACCAGACCGACCTTGGTATTGGCCGGCGGAATCGGCTGCATGAACCATTTGTCGTAGAGCTTGGCAATCTCGCCCGACTTCATCATGCCGATGATGGTGTCGTCGACTGCTTTCTTGAAAGCCGGGTCATCCTTGCGGACCATGATGGCGATCGGCTCAACCGACAACACTTCACCGACGATCTTGAAATCGGCAGGATTCTTGGCTTTGGCGATATTGCCCGCCAAAATCTGGCCGTCCATCACGAAGGCCTCGGCCCGGCCCGATTCCAGCAGCAGGAAGCTGTCGGCATGGTCCTTGCCAAACAACTCCTTGAAGTCGACGCCGGTTGCACGCTCATGTTTGCGCAGCAACTGCACCGATGTCGTGCCGGTGGTCGTAGCGACGTTCTTGCCATTCAGCTGGGCGATCGCCGCGATGCCCGAATTGGCCTTCACCGCGATGCGGACTTCTTCGACGAAAGTCGTGACCGCAAAGCTCACATCCTTCTGCCTTGTCGCATTGTTGGTGGTCGACCCACATTCAATGTCGATGGTCCCGTTCTGCAGCAGCGGAATGCGATTCTGCGAGGTCACTGGCTGGTATTTCACATCGAGCTTGGCCAGCCCGACCTGTTTTTGCACATCGGACAGGACCTTGTTGCAGACTTCAATATGGAAGCCGGTGTATTTGCCGTCGCCCAGCGTGAAGGACAAGGCGCCCGATGATTCGCGCACGCCCATGGTGACGCTGCCGCTGTCCTTGATCTTCTTCAAGGTATCTTCGGCATGCACAGCGCCCAAGGCCACAGCCAAGGACAGGGCCAGCAGTGATTTCTTCATAATTGCTCCAGATTCAGGATGAAAATTTTGATAAAAGCAGTCACGCAATAAACATGCCGACCCAGATCGACATTTTGCCGCACAGATGCAGAGCAGACCACGAGTCCGCAGCATCAATCCTAAGGGTTTTCGATGAGTTGATCACGATATGCGTTAAACGCATGGAGCGGTGAGAAACTCCCATAACCCTGCGGCGACCGGTTTGTTGCGTCTCGACAACTCGGGGCGTTCCCGGTAAATGCGCAACTCCATGTCGATCTCAAACTGGCCGACCGGTGCTGCGCGCGCCAGCCGGCGCGACTTGAGTTCACCCTTGACCGAGCTCGATGGCAAAAAGGCCAGGCCATGACCCTCCAGCGCCATCGCTTTGAGGCCCTCGGCCATGTCGGTCTGATAGATCGAATCCAGGTTCAAGGGCGCCGCCGAAGCTTTCACGATCAGCTCGACCAGCCGCCCCAGATAAGCACCTGAACCATAGCTGAGAAACGGCAGTTTCCGACCGGCCTGGCCGGGCAGACAGAACCTTGGCTGGCCATCAGCCTCGGCCTTGGCATAGGCTGCCAGCGTCTCGAAGCCGAGCGACGCCATCTGGTAGCGTTCGGGATCGAGTTGCAGCGGTTGGCTGGCATGGTGGTAAACGATCAAAAGGTCGCAGTTGCCGTCGCTCAACTGCTGCATCGCGTCATGCACGTTCAAGGCGATCAGCCGGCATTTCAACTCACCGAAGCGCTGGCGCAGATCCATCAGCCAATGCGGAAAAAAGCTGAACGCCAGCGAATGCGGCACGGCGAACTCGATCACATCCTCGCCAGCCGACTGGTGACTGCGCAGCATATTGCGCGTCGACTGCAGGTTGCCGATGATTTCATTCGCCTGCGCGAGCAGGGTTTTGCCGGCATTGGTCAGGCTGGTCGGGTAAGAGCTGCGATCGAAAAGGTCGACACCAGCCCAGGCCTCGAGCGCCTGGATGCGGCGCGAAAACGCCGGTTGAGTCACATGCCTGAGCTGGGCCGAACGTGAAAAACTGCGCGTTTGGGCCAGACTGACAAAGTCTTCAAGCCATTTGGTTTCCATCCGATCGAGTGTAGCAACGGCCTGGCTTGCAGGCCGCCCGGTGCCGCCTCAATGCCGGTTGGCTGCGGCCCAGGGCAGAAAGCGCCGCTCCAGCTCGTCGATGGCGGCGAAGAAGATCCAGCCGAGCACGCCAATCACGACGATGCCGACATACATCGCCTCGACGTCGAAGATCTGCCAGGAATTCCAGACCAGGTAGCCGATGCCACTCTTGGCGCCGACGAACTCGGCGCTGACCAGCACCAGCAGCGAAACGCCCAGGCTGAGCCTGACGCCGGCGGCGATCATCGGCAGCGCGCCGGGCAAAGCGATGGTCAGCAGACGCCGCATCCTGGAGACGCGAAAACTGCGCCCCACGTCCCAGAAGATCCGGTCCAGGCTGGCCACGCCGGTATAGGTGTTGATCACCATGAAGAAAAAGACCGCGATCCCGACCAGCATGTATTTGCTCAGCTCACCGATCCCGCACAAGGCCATCACCATCGGAAAGATGGCGATCTTCGGGATCGGGTAGAGCGAGGCGACGATCGGCGCGACGATGGCACGCAATAGTGGCGACAAACCCATCGCGGTGCCCAGCAGCACCCCGGGAATGGCGCCGATCAGGAAGCCTGCACCAATACGCAGCAGCGAGACGCTCAGATGCGCCATCAACTCGCCCGAAAGCAGCAGCCGCTCGAAGGTTTCACCAATCATCGACGGCGCCGGGAAAATCCTGCTGTCGAGCATGCCGGCGCGCACCACCAACTCCCAGGCCAACAAGACCAGAAAAGGGCTGGCGACTGTCAGCATCCGCTCCAGGCGCCTGCGCCGCAGCTCAGCCTGGCCAATGTCGGCAAGCGCCGGGATTTCGGTCAGGGTTTCTTTGTCCATGGCTTTCTCCTGCCGGAAGGCATGAATACGAAACAGCTGTTCATGCGGGGCTGACCTGCATCGCCAGGCGGATCAATTCGGCCACTTCAGCCACCATTGCCCCATAGGCGGGGCTGGCTTTGAGGGCATATTGCTGGCGGGGCCGCGGGAATGGCACGCTGATGTCAGCCATCACATGACCGGGCCGGCCGCCCATCACCACCACCCGGTCGCCAAGGAACAAGGCTTCGTCGATCGAATGGGTGATGAAGAGCACAGTCTTGCCGCTCAGGCTCCAGATGCGCAGCAACTCTTCCTGCAGCAGGCTGCGGTTTTGTTCATCGAGTGCCGAGAACGGCTCGTCCATCAAAAGCAGTTGCGGATCATTGGCAAAGGCCCGTGCGATCGACACCCGCTGCTTCATGCCGCCCGACAACTGGTGCGGGTAGAGCCGCTG
>CANFIC010000187.1 GCA_947446685.1 Burkholderiales bacterium | reverse complement strand
GCCGAGATCGCTTTTGCCGTGGTCGAGGACCAGGAGCAGGTCGACAAGATGCTCGAACTGCGCGCCCAATGCCCGCAGTTGCAACATATCTGGTTCGATGATCCGCGCGGCTTGCGCAGCTATGCGCAGACCGGTCTGGCATCGCTCGATCAACTCTGCGCCAGCGGCCGTGGGCATGCCAAGGCGCAGCCGGACTTCTTCGACAAGCAGGTCGCGATCGGCGCCCCCGACGATGTCGCGGCGATGTTTTTCACCTCGGGTACGACCGGCAACCCGAAGGGCGTCGTGCATACGCACAGCAGCCTGATCGACCGCGCGCAGGCCGGTGCGCGGTTTGACAATCTGAGCCATGAAGAGGAAGTGCTGGCCTATCTGCCACCGGCCTGGATCGGCCAGAACATCTTCAGCTATGCGCAATGGATGGCCTGCGGTTATGTGGTGAATTGCCCTGAGTCGGCGAGCACGGTGGCGATCGATCTGAACGAGATCGGCCCGACCTATTATTTTGCGCCGCCGCGCGTGTTTGAAGGCTTGCTGACCAGCGTGATGATCCGCATGGAGGACGCATCGAGCACCAAGCGCTGGTTGTTTTCGACCTGCATGACATTGGCGCGGCGCGTTGGCCCGGCGCTGATGTCGGGCAGCCCGGTGAGCCTGCTCGACCGCTGCAAATATGCCTTGGGCAATCTGGCGATCTACGGGCCACTGCGCAATACCCTGGGCATGTCGCGCGTGCGTGTCGCCTACACGGCGGGCGAGGCGATCGGCCCGGACCTGTTCAGTTTTTACCGCTCGATCGGCATCAACCTGAAACAGCTTTATGGTTCGACCGAGACTGCGGTGTTTGTCTGCCTGCAACCCGACCATCAAGCGCGCGCCGATACGGTCGGCGTGCCGATCGAAGGGGTTGAAATCAAGCTGGCAGACAGCGGCGAAATCCTGGTCAAGTCGCCGGGCCTGTTGAAAGGCTATTACAAGAACGAAGCCGCCACCGCCGAGGTGTTGACGGCTGATGGCTGGTACCACACCGGTGACGCTGGCTTCATCGATGCGTCCGGCCACCTGAAGATCATCGACCGGGCCAAGGATGTCGGACGCCTGGTCGGCGGCGCGTTTGATGGAGCGATGTTTGCGCCCAAATATGTCGAGAACAAGCTGAAGTTCTTTCCCTTCATCAAGGAGGCGGTGGCTTTCGGTGACCAGCGTGACCGGGCCTGCGCCTTCATCAATATCGACTTCGACGCGGCCGGCAACTGGGCCGAGCGGCGCAATCTGCCCTACGCCGGCTATGCCGATCTGGCGCAAAAGCCCGAGGTCTATCAGTTGATCCGCGAATGCGTCGAACAGATCAATGCCGATCTGGCCCAGGATCAATTGCTGGCCGGCAGCCAGATCAGCCGTTTCCTGATCCTGCACAAGGAACTCGATGCCGATGATGGTGAACTGACCCGGACGCGCAAGGTCAAACGCGGGGCGATCGCCGAAAAATATGCGCTGCTGATCGAGGCGCTTTACTCCGGGGCGAGTTCCCAGTTCATCGAGACTGCGGTGAAGTTCGAGGATGGCCGCAGCGGGTCGATTTCGGCGGATCTGAAAATCGTCGATACCCGAACTTTTCCTGCAACGCAAAAGGCTGCCTGATGAAAGAGATCGGCGAAATCATCCTCGATGTGAAGAACATTTCGCTCGCTTTCGGCGGGGTGAAAGCGCTGACCGACATCAGCTTCAATGTGCGTGAACATGAAGTCCGCGCGATCATCGGTCCGAATGGTGCGGGCAAGAGTTCGATGCTCAACTGCATCAACGGCGTCTATCAACCGCAGCAGGGCTCGATCACTTTCCGCGGCCAGACTTACAAGCATAGGAACTCGCGCCAGGTGGCCGAGATGGGCGTGGCGCGCACCTTCCAGAATCGGGCCTTGTTCAAGGGCATGAGCGTGCTCGACAACATCATGACCGGGCGCAACCTGCAGATGAAGACCAATCTGCTCTGGCAGGCTTTTCGCGACCCATTCGGCTGGGGTCCGGCTGAGCGCGAAGAAAACGAACAGCGCGCCAAGGTCGAGCAGGTGATCGATTTCCTGGAAATCCAGGCTTATCGCAAGACGCCGGTGGGGCGCTTGCCTTATGGCCTGCAAAAGCGGGTCGATCTGGGCCGGGCGCTGGCGATGGAGCCGCAGGTGCTGTTGCTCGACGAGCCGATGGCGGGGATGAATGTCGAGGAAAAGCAGGACATGTGCCGCTTCATCCTCGAGGTCAATGCCGAGTTCGGCACCACCATCGTGCTGATCGAACATGACATGGGCGTGGTGATGGACATCTCGGACCGCGTTGTCGTGCTCGACTACGGCAAGAAGATCGGCGACGGCACGCCGGACGAAGTACGCAGCAATGAAGACGTGATCAGCGCCTATCTCGGCGCTTCGCATTGAAACCGGAAACTGGAGCATGAATATGGGACCGTTTCTGGAAACATTGATCGGCGGCTTGATGACAGGCATGCTTTACTCGCTGGTCGCACTGGGTTTTGTGCTGATCTACAAGGCCAGCGGTGTGTTCAACTTTGCCCAGGGTGCGATGGTCTTGTTCGCGGCGCTGGCGATGGCGCGTTTCGCCCAGTGGATTCCGCAATTGACCGGGTTGTCGGGGAAGTTGCTGATCAACCTGCTGGCCTTCGGTGGCGCGATGCTGGTGATGATCGCGGTGGCCTGGGCGATCGAGCGACTTTGTCTGAGCAAATTGGTCAACCAGGAGGGCATCACGCTGCTGATGGCCACGCTGGGGATCACCTATTTCCTCGACGGCCTGGGGCAGACGATTTTCGGCAATGACATCTACAGCATCGATGTCGGGCTGCCCAAGGATCCGATGTTCTTGTTCGAGCAACTGTTTGCTGGCGGCCTGCTGGTCAACCAGGAGGACCTGGCCGCGGCGCTGATCGCGGCGGCCCTGGTCGCTGCGCTGGCGGCTTTCTTCCAGTTCACCAGCACTGGCCGCGCTTTGCGGGCGGTGGCCGATGATCATCAGGCCGCGCAATCGATCGGCATTCCGCTCTCAAGGATCTGGGTCATCGTCTGGAGCGTCGCGGGTTTCGTCGCACTGGTCGCGGGCGTCATCTGGGGCAGCAAGCTCGGCGTGCAGTTTTCCCTGTCGCTGGTCGCGCTGAAGGCCTTGCCGGTGGTGATTCTCGGTGGACTGACCTCGGTGCCAGGCGCCATCATCGGCGGGCTGATCATCGGCGTCGGCGAGAAACTTTCCGAGGTTTTCATCGGTCCTTATTTCGGCGGCGGCATCGAGATCTGGTTCGCCTATGTGCTGGCGCTGCTCTTCCTGCTGGTCCGACCCCAGGGCCTGTTTGGAGAAAAAATCATTGATCGCGTATGAAGACGAACAATGATTTTTCGGCGCAGGCTAACTTGCGAAGCAAGTTAAGCGAAGCGTGCCGAAGCCAAAATATCGTTGACCGCGTATGAAGACGAACGACGATTTTTCGAAGCGTGCCGAAACAAAAAGATCAACGTGTATGAGTGATTTCAGATCATTGCCCCGCATTCCGGCCTGCAGCCTGCATGGCGGGCTACCTGCTCGAATCAGCTGAGAGAAATATCCAATGTTCTACAGAGAAAACGGCCAGTTCAAGACCAGCTACAGCGCTGACCAGCAGATCTTCCCGATCCTGCAGGACCGGATCGCGATCGGCTTGCTGCTGGTGCTGGCTTTTGTCGTGGTGCCGCTGTTCGGCAGCGAGTACTACTTCCGGGCGGTGCTGATTCCGTTTTTGATCCTCGCGCTGGCGGCCTTGGGGCTGAATATCCTGGTCGGTTATTGCGGGCAGATCTCGCTGGGCACCGGCGCCTTCATGGCGGTCGGGGCTTATGCGGCCTACAACTTCCAGGTGCGCATTGAAGGCATGCCGCTGCTGGCTTCGCTGCTGATGGGGGGCGTCTGTGCAACCGTCGTCGGTGTGCTGTTCGGGATTCCCTCGCTGCGCATCAAAGGGCTCTACCTTGCGGTGGCCACGCTGGCGGCCCAGTTCTTTGTCGACTGGGCTTTTCTGCGTATTTCCTGGTTCACCAACAACAGCTCCTCAGGCTCGGTCAGCGTTGCCGGGCTCAATGTCTTCGGCCTGCCGATCGAGACGCCGGTCTCCAAGTATCTGTTCTGCCTGAGCTTTCTGGTGGTCTTCGCTCTGCTGGCCAAGAATCTGGTGCGCAGCCATATCGGCCGCGAGTGGATGGCGATCCGCGACATGGATGTGGCCGCAGCGGTGATCGGCATCCGTCCGGTTTATGCGAAATTGACGGCTTTCGCGGTCAGCAGCTTCATCGTCGGCGTCGCTGGTGCGCTCTGGGGTTTCGTTTATCTGGGCTCATGGGAGCCGGCTGCTTTCTCGATCGACCGGTCTTTCCAGTTGCTGTTCATGGTCATCATCGGCGGCCTGGGATCGATCATGGGCAGTATTTTTGGCGCCGCTTTTATCGTGCTGCTGCCGATTCTGCTCGACCAGCTGCTACCCGCCTTGGGTTCCATGGTGGGACTGAGCCTCGACACCGCGATCGTTTCGCATGTGGTGTTCATGATTTTCGGCGCCTTGATTGTGTTTTTCCTGATTGTTGAGCCGCATGGCATCGCCCGCTTGTGGTCGACGGCCAAGGAAAAGCTCAGGCTCTGGCCTTTCCCTCATTGATTTTTAGTAGGTTGCGGGTCGACGGGCCCGCTTGAGCAAGTCGCACTGACGAGTGCAATGTTGATAGTCCAAACTCTGGAGGCAGACATGAAATTGAAGACCCTTGCGCTGACAGTTGCCGCTCTGGCCACTGCATTGAGCGCCCTTTTGACCGCCCCTTCAGCCTATGCGCAGGCCAAGGAACAGTTCTTTCCCTTGCTGGTCTACCGCACCGGCGCCTATGCGCCCAACGGTACGCCCTGGGCCAACGGCAAGCAGGATTACCTCAAGCTGATCAATGCCCGCGATGGCGGTGTCAATGGCGTCAAGCTGACTTACGAGGAATGCGAAACCGGCTACGCCACTGACAAGGGCGTTGAATGCTATGAGCGGCTGAAAGGCAAAACGACAACGCTGTTCGATCCGCAGTCGACCGGCATCACTTTCGCGCTGACCGACAAGGCACCCGGCGACAAGATGCCGCTGATCACGGTTGGCTACGGCCTGGCCGCATCGCAGGACGGCGGCGTGTTCAAGTGGAATTTCCCCATCCTGGGCAGTTACTGGACCGGCGCGGATGTGCTGATCCAGCATATCGGCAAGAAGGAGGGCAGCCTCGACAAGCTCAAGGGCAAGAAGATCGCTCTCGTTTATCACGACAGCCCGTTCGGCAAGGAGCCGATCCCGCTGCTGCAGGAACGCGCCAAGATGCATGGCTTCGAGCTGCAGTTGATCCCCGTCACGGCGCCTGGTGTCGAGCAGAAATCGGCCTGGTTGCAGGTGCGTCAGAGCAAGCCCGACTATGTGCTGCTGTGGGGTTGGGGCGTGATGAACTCGACGGCGTTGAAGGAGGCACAAGCCACTGGTTATCCGCGCGACAAGATGTATGGCGTCTGGTGGGCTGGTGCCGAGCCTGATGTCAAGGACGTCGGCATGGGCGCCAAGGGCTACAACGCGTTGGCGCTGCAGCATGGCGCTGATCGCAATGCCAAGGTGGTGCAGGACATCCTCAAACTCGTGCACGACAAGGGCCAGGGCACAGGTCCGAAGGATGAAGTCGGCCAGGTGCTTTATATGCGTGGCCTGATCATCCAGATGCTCGGTGTCGAAGCCGTACGGCGGGCGCAGGAGCGCTTTGGCAAGGGCAAGGTCATGAATACCGAGCAGGTGCGCTGGGGCCTGGAAAACCTCAACCTTGACCAGAAGAAACTCGACGCGCTCGGCTTTGCTGGCGTGATGCGTCCGGTCAGCACCTCCTGCCTCGACCATATGGGTTCGAGTTGGGCCCGTGTGCACACATGGGACGGTGCGAAATGGGGCTTTTCTTCGGACTGGTACGAAGCTGACGAGCAGATTCTCAAGCCGATGATCCGCGCTGCTGCTGACAAGTACGCCGGCGAGAAGAAGGTGACAAGGCGCGCACCGGCAGATTGCCAATCCTGATGAAATCTCCTGGTGCCGCTATCAACGCGGCGCCGGGGGAGGGCTCCTTGCGGAGCCTTCAGCGAAACGCCGCGTGCGACGTTTCGCTGAACCTGAGGCGAACATGAGCAATATTCTTCTGGACGTGAACGGCATCGAGGTCATCTACAACCATGTGATCCTGGTGTTGAAAGGTGTGTCATTGCAGGTGCGTGAAGGCGCCGTCGTAGCCCTGCTCGGCGGCAATGGCGCCGGCAAGACGACGACGCTGCGGGCGGTCAGCAACCTGTTGGCGGGCGAACGTGGCGAGGTCACCAAGGGGTCGATCGAGTTGCGCGGCGAGCGCATCGAAAAGCTATCGACCTCGGAAATGGTCAACCGCGGCGTGATCCAGGTGATGGAAGGTCGGCATTGCTTCGCCCACCTGAGCATTGAGGACAACCTGATGACCGGGGCCTATACGCGTCGCGATGGCAAGGCGGCGATAGCGCATACCTTGGAGAAGGTCTACAGCTATTTCCCGCGCCTGAAAACACGCGGCAAATCGCAGGCTGCCTACACCTCGGGTGGCGAACAGCAGATGTGCGCGATCGGGCGCGCCCTGATGGCCAACCCGAAGATGGTTCTGCTGGATGAGCCTTCGATGGGCCTGGCGCCGCAAATCGTCCAGGAAGTGTTCGAGATCGTCAAGGACCTCAATACCAAGGAAGGCGTGACCTTTTTGCTGGCCGAGCAGAACACCAATATGGCGCTGCGCTATGCCGACTATGGCTATATCCTCGAGAACGGCCGCGTCGTCATGGACGGCGAGGCCCATGCCTTGCGCGAGAACGAGGATGTCAAGGAGTTCTACCTCGGCATGGGTGGCGGCGACCGCAAGAGCTTCAAGGATGTAAAGAGCTACAAGCGCAGAAAGCGCTGGCTGGCCTGAGCGGACCTTGAGTCAAGTGACGATGAGCGATCAATTTTTTGCCATGCCGGCCTTCAAACCCGATGAGGCCTTGCTGCAACTCAAACGCAGCTTGCGTGACCTCAGCGGTCTGGCTGCCTCGCGCGACGGTTTCAGCTTGCGCGGCCGCAGCGTGATCGAGTTGAGCGTGGCTGAAGGGATGCTGCAGGCTCGCATCGTCAAACGGCCCGCCCATAGCCCGGAATGGGAAGTTCGCAATTGCAAGACCCATGCCGAAGTGCGGGCAGTTCAGGATGAAATCAAGCGCCGGTTGGCGCGCTGGATGGACGAGACGACATGAACGACTTTTACGATGGCCTCGAAGCCCGCGACCCGGCCTTGC
>CANFIC010000186.1 GCA_947446685.1 Burkholderiales bacterium | reverse complement strand
TGGTCCGTGCTTGGCGCCGGCCGGCATCAGTTGCGGATTGCGGCGATTGGCGCGGGCCTGGGTGGCAATGTACGGGTCGGGTTGGAAGACAGCCTGTGGCTGGGCAAGGGCAGGTTGGCCGAGAGCAATGCGCAGCAGGTGCGGCAGGTGCGGAAAATCATCGAAGGGCTGGGGCTGGAGGTCGCCAGCCCTGACGAAGCGCGACAGATTCTGCAGTTGAAGGGCGCTGATCAGGTCAGGTTCTAGGCGCGGCCGGGTAAGTGGCGCGGATCGACTGGGCGGCGCCGGCGATGTCGGCAATGATGGCCTGGCTGAGCATCGCGGCATCGCCGGTTTCGAGGCCGAGGATCACCTGGGCATGCAGATGGGTTGAGTCAGCAAAACCATGGTCATCAAGGCAAAAACGGATCAGCGGACCGACCCGAACCCAGAGTTTTTCGATCACCGAGAGGATAAAGTTGCTGGCACCCAGGCGGTAGATGAGGAAATGGAATTGGAAGTTCCGGTCCAGAAAGGCTTCGACATCGGCCGCGGCGACGGCAGAACGCATCTCGGCATCGAGTTCCCTCAAGCGCAGCAGATGGCTGGCTTGCAGGTTCGGGATCGCCTGGGATGCCGCCAGGCCCTCGATATGGATGCGCAGATCGGTGATCTCGTCAAACTCCCGGGCCGACAACTCGGGCACGATGACCGAGCGGTTCGCCCGAAGTTCCAGCGAGCCTTCGGCGATCAACCGGTTCATCGCTTCGCGGGCTGGCATGACACTGGCGCCGAGCATGGTGGAGATGGCTTTGACGGTAATGATCTGGCCGGGTTGGAAATGGCCGTTCATCAGCGCATTGCGTACCGATACCGTCACCTGCTCACGCAGGGTGAGGTATTCGACCGGTTTCAGCGCAGGCATGGCCTGAATGCCCCGGGATTGATTTTTGGTTTTCAACATCTTGATAAAAAATATAACACGATTTTCAGGAAAATAGAATAAATCGTACGAAAATTATGCTTTATTTCTACCGATAGAGAAAATTCCGCGATTTTAAATTGGGTTCTGTGCAGCGCGCAGGACTGATTTTTTAATATTTTCGAAAATATTGCGAATATATTCATGGCAGAAGAAATAGATCGATGACAATTTATCCAGAAAGAAAATAATGAACAAATCAGATAGTGATGCACCGGTGCTGGTGCTGACCGGCGGCAGCCGGGGTATTGGTCGGGCGGTGGCGCTGGCGCTGGCAAGGCAAGGCTGGAGGATCTGTTTCAGCTATATCGAAAATTCTGCGGCGGCTGAGGAAACCCTGGCGCTGGTCAGGGCAGTCGGTGGCCAGGTGCTGGCGGTGCGGGCCGATGTCGGCAGCCACGCCGACACGAAAAAGTTGTTCCAGGCGGCCATCGACGCCTTCGGCCGGGTCGATGCACTGGTCAACAATGCCGGCATCATCGGTGAACCGAGGTCGATTTTTGATGCTGACGAGGCCCATCTGAGCGCGGTGTTTCGTGCCAATGTGCTGGGCAGTTTCTTCTGTGTCAGCGAAGCCGCGCGCTGGATGTCGACGCAAAAAGGCGGGCGGGGCGGCGCCATCGTTAATATGTCATCGGCGGCAGCGCGGCATGGCGGCATGGTCAATGAGTCGCACTATGCCGCTTCGAAAGGCGCGATCGACAGCTTCACCATCGCCATGGCCAAGGAGCTGGCACCGCATGGCATCCGGGTCAACGCGGTGCGCCCCGGACTGATCAGCACCGAGATCCACGCCATTCATGGCGGGCAGGAACTGGTCGAGCGACTCGGACCAACGGTGCCGATCGGGCGCGCTGGCACCGCCGAGGAGGTGGCGGAAGTGGTGGCCTTTCTGGTGGGCCCGCTGTCGAGCTATGTGCATGGCGCGTTGATCGATGTGTCGGGCGGCCGCTGAGCGCCGGCACCGGACTGATGACTGAAGTCGGGCATAAGCCTGCAATAGGAAGAACATGATTGTTGAAATGAGAACGTATACGCTGAAGCCTTTGCGGACGGCGGATTTCTTGAACCTCTACGAACAGGCCGCGCTACCGCTGCAACTCAAATACCTTGGGCACCTGATCGGTTTCTATGTTTCGGAGCTCGGGCCGCTGAATCAGGTCGTCCATCTGTGGGGCTTCGACAGCCTGGCTGAGCGCGAAAGCCGGCGCCTTGCAATGGAGCAGGATCCGGGCTGGACACCTTATCGCGAGGCCTTGCGGGATCTCGATGTGATCCTCGCGCAAGAGTCGAAAATTCTTAAATCGACTTCCTTTTCGCCGCAATGATGGCTGTTGCGCGAAAGCCGGTTGCTTGAACTTGAATCCATTGCAGAGACCGCTGGCGTCCAGTCCTGCCACCGTTTCGGCGGCCAAGCGCAGGGCGATCCTGCTGCTGGCCCTGGCGACCTTCGCCAGCATGGTGGCGCAGCGCTTGTGCGATGCGATGCTGCCCGAGCTTGCCAAGGTGTTTTCGGTCACCCTCGCACAGGCTTCGCGGGTGGTCTCGGCGTTCGCGGTGGTCTACGGCCTGGCACAGCTGTTTTATGGTCCGCTGGGCGACCGGATGGGCAAGTTCAAGGTGATCAGTTTTGCCACGCTGGCCTGCAGCCTCGGGAGCCTGGCGGCCTTCTTCACCGCAAGCCTTGACCAACTGGTCTGGACCCGGATGCTGGTGGCGCTGGCGGCGGCCGGCATCATTCCGCTCTCGATGGCCTGGATCGGCGACGCCGTGGCCGAAGACCAGATCCAGGAAATGCTGGCGCGCGTTGGCCTGGGTACCACCATGGGCATCGTCGGCGGCCAGTTGTTTGGCGGCTTGCTCAGCGACACCTTGGGCTGGCGCTGGGCCTTTGTCTTGCTGGCGATGATCTTCGGCCTGGTCGGCGTTTTGTTGTTGCTCGACTGGCGCAAGCAGGCCGAGGCCCGGCCGGTCGCGCGCTCGGCATCGGCACCCGGCTTGGTGGCACAGACGCTCTTGATCGTGATCGGCCCCTGGTCGCGAATCGTCCTGCTGGTTGCCTTGCTCGAGGGCGCAGCAGGCTTTGGTGTGCTGGCGATCTGGCCTTCGCATCTGCACCATGCGCTGGGCTTGCCGCTGACTTCGGCGGGTGCCATCGTCGCTTTGTTCGGCCTGGGCGGCTTGCTTTACATGATGGCAGCGCGGCGCTTGATGCAGCGCTTCGAGCAGACTGTTCTGGCCAGACTGGGTGCCGGTCTGATGAGCTTGTCGACGCTGATTTTTGCCTTCGCGCCGTATTGGCAGATCACCTTGCCGGCCTGTCTGCTCAGCGGCTTTGGCTTCTTCATGTTCCATACCGTCATGCAGGCCAACGCCACGCGGATGGCGCCAACGGCACGCGGTACTGCGGTCGCGCTGTTTTCCTCAGCGCTGTTTCTGGGCCAATCGCTGGGGGTGCTGCTGGCCGCCGACCTGATCGAAAGGATCGGCAGCGCTGCGGTGATCGCCGGTGGCGGCCTGGTGGTGCTGTTGCTGGGGTTTTATCTGGCCCGCGCGATGCAGCGGCCGCAAGCCGCCAACTGAGTGAGCCTCAGTCCCAGGGCGCGGCTTCGGTGCTGGCTGGTTGGGCTGGCAGCGCTGCTGCCGAAGGATTGGCAAAGTCATGCTCGCCGCCCAGTGACTCGAGCAGTTGCGGGATCAGCTTGCTGAGCTCGCCGGTAGCCAGCGCTGCATCGGCGTCGAAGGCGGCGTCTTTTTCAGGGCTTTCGCGACCCTCGAAGACAAGGTCGAGAAAGGCAATCTTCTTGATCTGCAGCGTGTCGGTCAGCATGAATGAGACCCGGTCGCGCCAGCTCATCGCCAGCCTGGTGGGCGCTTTGCCGCTGCTGAGATGCTGGCGGACTTCTTCGATGTCGAGCGCATGGCGGGCATAGCGCACGACCGATTTCATTTCATCGACGCTCTTGAGCTCGCATTCGCGGTCGACGCTGAAGCCCTCGGGCGGCTCGCCATCGGTGAGCCAGGCGGCCATGCAGGCCGCCGGAGTTTCAGCGGTCTGGATCAGGTTCAAGGAAAGTCCGTCGAGCGATTTGATCAGCAGGGTCACCACTTCTTCGGCGCGACTGGCGCTGCTGGCGTCGACCATCAGCAATTGCTGCTGTGGCGCGATCCAGACCTTGATGTTTGACTGCTTGGTGAAAGCCATCGGCAGCAATTCGAGCGTTGCATGTTCGCGCAAGTCCTTGGTCTGCTTTTTGCCCGGTTTGCGGCCGGTTTCCTGCTCGATCTGCAAGGCCATCTCGTCGGCTCTGCGCTTGACCACCGAGCCCGGCAGCACGCGCTGTTCGAGCTTCAGCTGCAACAACCATTGGCCGCCGATGTCTTCGATCAAGGCGCCGTTGGCTTCACCTCGGGGTGGTGCCCAGCCGAGTGACTGGGCCTGGGTGGCACCACATTCAACAAAGGCCGCTTTTTGCAGGCTCTCTTCAATTTGTGCGACCGTGCTCTGCCAATCCTGGCCGATCCTGTAAACCATCAAATTCTTGAACACTGCAATCCTTGCTCTGTAAGCCTGAAGCCCGCCGCCTGGATGGTTCAGCTGCGTCGGGCAAAGTCGGTGATTGTCTCAGGCCCGCGCTGCCTCGGCGGCAATCTGGCGCAGCGCCCGGGCAAACATTTCGGGCGGCTGTCCGCCCTCGATCAGATGCCGGTCGTTGATGATCACCGCCGGCACTGCGTGGATGCCATGCGACTGCCAGAGCGCTTGCGCCTCCCGAACCTCTGCGGCATAAGCGCCGCTGGACAGGACTTCGGCGGCCGCGCCGGCATCGAGCCCGACTGCGGCTGCGGCAGCAGCCAGCACCTGATGCGAGCCGGGATTCTGGCCATCGGTGAAATAGGCTTTGAACAGCGCCAGCTTCAGGTCATGCTGAAATTCGCCGCCCTGCAGCCCGGCCCAATGCAGCAAGCGGTGGCTGTCGAAGGTGTTGTAGATATGGCCGCGTGCGCCCTTGGTGAAGGTAAAGCCGAGCGCCGCACCGCGTTCGCGGATTGCCTCGCGAGTCTGTTCGAACTCGGCTTCGGACTTGCCATATTTGCGCATCAGATGGTCGTTGATTTCCTCGCCTTCGGGCGCCATTTGAGGGTTCAACTCGAAGGGCTGGAAATGCAGATTGACGACCAGGTCAGGGATGTCCTGCCGGACTTGCGCAATGCCTTGCTCGAGACCGAGCAGGCCGATCACGCACCAGGGACAGGAGACGTCGGAAACAAAGTCGATTTTCATGGCTTGAGCTTTCTGTCGCTGGCGCGGGCCAGATAGAACCATTCCTGTCCAGCCTGTGCCTTGCTGTTGGGGAAAACGATGCGCCCGGCTGAAGGCGCGAGTACCGGTTTGCCGTCATGGCGGGTGCCGATGCGCTGGCCCAGGGTGACGGCATCAAAGCTGGCCCATTCGCGCTCGAAGCAGTCGTTTGCATGTTCGCGGTCGATCACCTCGTAGAGCTGCAGCAATTCCGGCGGCTCGGCCGGTTGATGGGCAGTGACTGCCCCGGCCTCGATCAGGCCGAGCAGTTGCATCGTGCGCAGAATCGCCTGGTACGCGACTTCAGGTGCTGCAGGGTCCAGATGCTGGCCGCATTCGAGTGTGACGCCATAACCGCCTTGCGAGCGCATGTATTCGGTGGTGCCGACGCCGTAATGCGGATCCTGCACCAGCGCCTGAGCGCGCGTGCCGTCATGGCCGCGTGCTGCACGGCGCTGCAAGCCCAGTGCATAGGTCGACAGCCAGCCCTCGACGATGCGCGTCGGGCCCAGGCAGGAGGCCAGCGCGGCTTCTTCAGCCTGGTGGGCGAACGGTTCGAGTTCATCGGCATTGTTGCGCGGGCCGAGCATCACGAACGCCTGACCCTTGCCCTGGAAGGAATGCAAGTCGAGCAGCACCTCATGGGCCGCGAGCAGCGGGCAGAGCCTGGCGGCGATGCGGTCCTCGAAGTCCTGCGGCACCACCGGCGGACGCAGGTTGCGGTTCAGGTTGCGATCGCCTTCGCGCCGGACCAGTTGATGCGCCAGCGGATTGACGATCGGGATGAAAGTCACGCTGCCGCGCAACAGCGTCAGGGCGCCGCTGTCGAGCGCATCGATGACGCGCTGGCTGGCATTGACGCCGCAGACCTCGTTGCCATGCACGGCAGCGCTGACCAGCAGTTTCGGGCCGGCGCGCAGACCGGCGAATTGATGAATGCGCAAATGGCTGGGTGGCTTGCTCATGGGGTTCTTGAAAGAGGAGGACTGGGGTAAATGGACATCATCGTATGGCATCGACGCGCTTGGGCCAGGTGGCCAGCAGCAAGCCGAGCAAAGCCAGGCCGAACGCCATGGCCTGGAACAAGCTCATCTGCTCGCCCAGCGCCAGGCCGACCAGGGCCGAGGCCAGCGGTAGAAAGATCTGGAACACACCGGCCTGCGCGGCGGGCACCTTCTGCAGACCGGTCATCCACAGCCAGACCGAGATGATGCTGGCTGCTGCGGCGTAAAACAGCAGCTGACCCCAATGGCTGGCGCTTGGTGCGCTGAAATCGAAGCTGAGCGCTTGCCAGATGCCAAACGGCGTTACCAACACCAAGCCCCAGAGATTGATCAAGGCGCTGATGCGTTTTGGCGTCAGCTGCGCGGTCAGCTGTTTGCCGATCACGACATAGCTGGCTTCGCAGAGCATGGCGGCCACCAGCAACAAGGCGCCGAAGGCCGAAGTGCCGGTAGCCGGCTCGGCCCGCTCCAAGGCGACCATGGCGATGCCGGTCACGCTGCAGATCAACCCGAGCATGGTCTGGCGGCTGATGCGCTCGCCCAGCAGCAGCCATCCCAATATCGCAACAGCTGCCGGGATGCCGGCGAGGATCACGCCGGCGACCATGGCCGAGCTGGCTTTCAGGCCATAGAGCAGGCAGACCGAAAAAAGAAAATTGCCCAGAAAGGATTCCCAGAACAGCAGCCAGCGCGACCTGGCGTTGAGGGGCGCTTCATCCGGGCTTTTTCCGAGCCAGCCGAGCATCATCACCGCCGCCAGGCCAAAGCGCAGCCAGGCGAGCAAAAAGACCGGGAAGGCCAGCAACAGCAGCTTGGCGATGCCGACATAGCTGCCGATCAGGCTGGTGCTCAGCGCCAGACAGGCATAGGCCAGCCAGGGGATGGGAGGGTATTTCACCCGCAAGCAAGCCGCTGCCAGCAGTTGGCGGGCTCAAGCATGATGCTGCGCTTGGGCCATTTCCTGGCTGCGCCGCCGCTCAGCCCTTGCGATCAGGTAGCTGGCGACGATCACCGCGATCGAGACCACGACGATGATGACGGTGGCAACTGCATTGATGCTGGGGCTGAGCCCGAGACGGGCGCGCGAGAAGATCACCAAGGGCATGGTGGTGGCGCCGGGGCCGGACAG